>NZ_QJSN01000003.1:0-253891 GCF_003217445.1 Staphylococcus sp. AtHG25
CAAAGGAGCAAGCTCCTTATCTGTTCGCTCGACTTGCATGTATTAGGCACGCCGCCAGCGTTCATCCTGAGCCAGGATCAAACTCTCCATAAAAATTTATGATGTTTGATTAGCTCATAATACTAAATAGTGTTTGTAACATTTAAGTTACTATTTTGGAATTAACGTTGACATATTGTCATTCAGTTTTCAATGTTCATTTTTTAAAAAACCAACTTCTTAATCATATAACTTTCATTTAACAAAGTCAATAACTTTTGTTGATTACTTTTAATATTTTAAGTCATCTCAATTTGTTTTGCAATGGTAACTTTTACACCATCGAAACAAACTTTATAAAGAATTAACATCCGTTTTTGACGACTTTTATATAATATCAAGATAAAAGTATTACGTCAACACTTTTTTGAACTAAATTTTAAATAAAATATGGTTCGGTTGGATGTGTTACCCATAAGAAAACATTGTATCAGATTCAAGATATTTTGCAATAGAAAAAAAGCATGGAATTTAAAATTCCATGCGTCGATTTTACACTAAATCTTTCTTTATTTTTTAATTGTAGATGCTATCACTTTTTGGGCGATAGATGTGTAGATTTTTCCTAAACGATCATCTGCTTGATAAATAGAGGGTGAGAAATCTTTAGGATTCCAAGTAGGTTGTTCTAATGGTAGTTCTCCTAATAACTGAGTATTTAATTCATCTGCTAGTTTACGTCCTCCGCCTTTACCAAAGACATATTCTTTATTACCTGTTTCTTTACTTTCAAAATAACTCATATTTTCGATAACACCGAGAATAGAGTGCTCGGTATGTTTTGCCATTGCCCCTGCTCTAGCCGCAACAAATGCTGCAGTAGGATGCGGTGTCGTTACAATTATCTCTTTACTACTTGGTAGCATTGAATGTACATCTAAAGCTACATCCCCTGTTCCTGGAGGTAAGTCTAATAGTAAGTAATCAAGTTCTCCCCATTTCACTTCTACAAAGAAATTGGTTAACATTTTCCCTAACATAGGTCCACGCCATATTACTGGTTCATTCTCTTCTACAAAAAAGGCCATTGATATAACTTTCACTCCATGACGTTCTACTGGAATAATCTCTTTTCCTTGAACTCCTGGTTTCTCATCAATACCCATCATATCTGGAACACTAAAACCATAAATATCCGCATCAACTAATCCAACACGTTTACCTTCGCGGGCTAAGGCTACTGCTAAATTTACTGCTACTGTAGATTTACCTACACCGCCTTTTCCTGAAGCGATCGCTATAAATTCTACAGGATTGTCTTTAGATAAAAGCCCTTCAATGGTCTTAGGTTGTTCTTCTTTCTTACCAGTATATTGCTCAACCGTTTCGGAAGGTAATTCTTCAAATCTTATGCCAACAGTATTAGCACCATTATCTTTAAGCGCTTTAACTATTGCCATTTGTAAATCTAATTGCGGTTGTCCGCCTAATTGTGCCATTGCCACTTTGACACTAACATGCTCTATTTCTTCTTTAATAGTTACTTCTACAATACCGTCTGTCTCTTTAAGTGGTACATCTATAATTGGATCTTTTAATGCTCCAACTATTTCTTTCACTTGATCTACCGTTAACAATGAAAATCCCCCTTATTATTCTTTATACCTCTATAATATCAAATATTAATATGTATTGACTTTCTAAATTAGTATATATTTTTTAAATGTATAAAAAAAGAAGTTAGCTCACTATTTGTTGGCTAACTTCTATCAATATGAGAATTACATATCCCGTGTATTTTTTGAATTTTTATTATAATGTCTTTCCTCTTTGATGAATAAAGAGAAAATAAAACCAATAATTACAAGACCAGTTACTATTGCAAACGATAAATCTACACCAGCTGCAACACTCTGTCTTTGTAATATTTCATGGTTCGAACTTGCTGAAGAACCAGTGATTAGTATTTTTGCACCAATACTCATGAAAGTGACCATTAAAGCTGTTCCTAGAGAGCCGGCCATAACACGACCGAAGTTCATGATGGCAGTACCATGTGATATATCTTCATTTCTAAGTGCATTGATGCCTGCAGTATTGATAGGCATCATTAATAATGAAACTGCAAACATTCTTATAGCATAAACAACAACTAACATAGTGTATGATGAATCATATTTCAAGAAACTTAAAGATGCCGTTGTTGCGATAAGAATAATGAAACCAATTAAAATTAAAAGTCTAGGCCCATACTTATCATATATTTTACCTGTATAAACAGACATTATACCGTTTAAAATTGCTCCGGGCATAATGACCAATCCAGACATAAATGCGCTCAACCCAAGTCCATTTTGAACAAATAAAGGAATTAAGAGGGCTGGACCTACCATTGACATCATTACAATCATTGAGGTTATTGTACTGAAAGTGAATATTTTACTTTTAAAAACTCTGAGGTTTAACAAAGGATTAGTGATACTTAACTGTCTTCTAATAAATGTGATAACTATTAGAATACCAATAATGGCCGAGATTATAACAATTGGATTAGTGAAGCCCAAATTACCTGCGCTACTGAACGCATAAAGCATTAATCCGAATCCTAACGTTGAATAAACAACTGATCTTTTATCTAATGCTGTCTTTTTAGTTTCGTTATAACTAGATAGCGTGATAGCACCAAATATATATCCTACGAGCGCAATGCCTACAACTATAATGAAAGGCACTCTCCAACTTGTATTATCAATAATTAACCCAGAAAACGTAGGACCTATTGCTGGAGCAAATTGTATGACCAAACCAGCCAATCCCATTGCAAATCCACGTTTCTCTTTTGAAAATAAAGTAAACAATGTGAACTGCATGAGTGGCATAATAATTCCGGCACCAATAGCTTGTATCACTCTGGCAAACATTAGGACACCAAAGCTAGGTGCAATGGCAGCTACAATTGAACCGACTAAGAAAATTCCCATTGAAACTAAATATAATGGTTTTGTTTTTATTCGATCCATCAAATAGGCAGTTAAAGGAATCATAGTCCCATTAACAAGCATAAAGCCCGTTACTAACCATTGAGCAGTATTTTCAGATGTATTTAATTCTCTCATAATGTGTGGCAAAGCCGTATTTAGTAAAGTTTGATTTAAAATAGCGATAAATGCACTTAATAGCATTACCGCTACGATGAGGTTCCGTTTTTTTGTGGATACTTCTATATTCGCCATATAAAAACTCCTTTTATTTCATACATATTTTTATATTCAACCAAACTTTAGTATGCCAAGCAAACTAAATGCTTCCTATTTCTTATTATTAAGGTTCTCACTATCTGGATAAAATATAATTTTAAATATATATAACAATCCTATGATGACTGAAATAACCCAAAAATCAATCTCGATATAAACGTAATGTATGTGAATAATAAAATAGAAGAGTATCGTAGTAACAACGTATGAAATCAAGTGGTACAAACTGCCATCAAAATATGGATTATTGGGCAATTGTTTTCTAAAATAATCCATTAAATGTTCAATGGCAAATAAAATGAAGTAACCAAAAACAATATAGCTACCATAATAAACTAAATTATCTACTAAATTTTTATTGTAGGTAAAATAACCTAGCTTAAAAAAAATTAGAATTCGACTTAATCCAAATAAACCAAATCCTAAAAACATTAAAAAAATAGCACCTGAAATGATAAAGATAGTGAGGACAAGTAAAGTTGATAAAATATTTTTATAATTGTTTTTTAAAAATTTCACCTTTCTGTCCTCCTTTTTATACACGGTCATTTTATCATTAATAAATCACGATATAAAATTTAAAGTACGTTAGTCTAAAACTTTATTATTCTTCAATTATATTTCATTTGAATGATTAAACACTCTATACATCGGATCTATTAAGCGTTGACCACATAATAATGAGAAGAATAGCGACTAATGAAACTGCAAATAATATATTGTAAAAATGCCCATCCATGATTCCAACTGACATAGCATAGAAATATCCCATTACAGTTGAACCTATTGATGAACCTAAATTTTTAGTTAAAGCATAGAAAGACATCATTTTCTTCATATGTCTAGGATCTGTTTCTTCTTGAACGATGACACTGTCCTTTGTATAAACAAATCCAAAACTTAAGCCAGCAAGAATTACTGTTGCTGCTATTAATAATGGTACTTTGAGACCAAACATGAGTATGATACTGCTAATCAATAATAATGTAAAAGCACTAATATATAATGCTTTTCGAGTTAAGTTCTCTTCTACCTTTGCTAAGTTAAAATTTAAAACTAACCAAGCTACTGACAGTGGGAATATAACCAAACCACTTTGAAGTGGTGAAAGATGTAAGTGATCTTGTAAGTAGATTGGAATGTATAAATTGTATCCCATTAAAGACATAGCTATTAATAAATCTGTTACAAACACTAGTGAAACTGAACGATTAAACTCTGAAATTGGGATAAATGGATTTTTTATTTTACTCTCAAATTTAAATAAAATAAGGATAAAAATGAAAGCTAACATCAATGAAATAATATTTAATACTACTGATGACTTATACAATAAACCAAACATAAATAATCCTATAAATATGTAAAAGAAAGAAAGTCCCTTAACATCGAAGCTTGAGGATTTAACTTCTGATTCATCTGGAAAATGAAAAGTAATAAATGCAAGTATAATTGCAATAACTGCTATTGGAATGTTTATAAAAAATAACCAATGCCATGTTGCAAACTCTAAAATTGCCCCACCTAATAACGGTCCAATAATACTTGAAATTCCCCAGACACTTCCTACTATTCCCATAATTTTGTATCTAAATGGTATTTCAAATGCTAATTTTGGAACAATTTGAGTCAGCGACATCATAACTCCTGCTCCCAATCCTTGAACGATT
This sequence comes from Staphylococcus sp. AtHG25, assembly GCF_003217445.1. Classification (NCBI taxonomy): domain Bacteria; kingdom Bacillati; phylum Bacillota; class Bacilli; order Caryophanales; family Staphylococcaceae; genus Staphylococcus; species Staphylococcus sp. AtHG25. Next base: position 4,907 of record NZ_QJSN01000003.1, read on the forward strand.
CTAGAGATAATAAGCATTATAAATGTGCTACTCATTCCTGACATTAAACTACCAATACCAAATAAAAACACGCCTACCATTGCAATATATAATATTTTAAATCTTGTTAATAATTCACCAACAATAGGATTCGCAACTACAAGCGCTATGAAATAAACAGTAAATACTAATGATATAGATGCACCAGCGTTTAAATCAGTTCTTATAGTGGGCATCGCTAATGAGATAATTGAGCTTTCTATTGCAGCCATAAACATAGTTAAAACTAAAGTTACGACGATACCTATTGATTTAAAGTTCATGAACATTATTCCTCCTAAATAAATTTCAGATTCTTTAATAGGATAATCAACATTTTATTTTATATGCAATAGAATGATTACTTTAAATAAAAAATAAGACTGATGACCGATAAAATCATCAACCTTATTTTGAATTCTCTATATAAAATAAAGTATTGCTATTAAATGAAACATTGAAGCGATTACGATAAAAATATGCCAAATCATATGAAAGTATGGACGGTTTTTTTGGGCATAAAACCAAGCACCAATAGTGTAAGATAAGCCTCCTAGTACAATGAATAAGATAAATAACCAAGATGTACGCATAATGATAATAGGTAGAAAAATAATACCAACCCATCCCATTACTAAATAGACAATCAAACTTAATTTAGGATTCACATTAACAGAAATGGACTTATACAAAATTCCCCAAATTGTAGTACCCCAAAGTAATATGAATACAAACCAACCAATCCATCCTCCTACTACAGTTAATAAAACTGGCGTATAAGTTCCTGAAATAGCAACATAAATCATACTATGATCAATAATTCTTAAAATATATTTGTGAGCAGTATTATTTTTCATTGCATGATAAATAGTTGAAGAGATAAACATCATAAAAATACTAATTACAAATATAGAAATACTAACTGAGCTTAACGTTCCATGTGCTATATAACTATGAACTGCGGCATATGGTAGTAAAAGAAGTGTAAGTAACGCAGCTACACCATGTGAAACTGAGTTACCAATTTCTTCACCGAAAGATAGAGGAATGATGTCTTTAAATGATTCGACAACAGTACCTTTTGCATTCTTAGTTGAGTTAGACATCTGGCCCCACCACCTTTTAAATTAAATTCAAACGTTCTAAATCTGACGTAGCAGTTTCAACACTATCTTTACCTTCTTTATTTTTAAGTGGCGAAAATTCATCTTCTCTATTAACTTGCAACGTTACAAAACTTGTTGCATATCTAAAAATATCAAAGTAAAACAATTCAAATTTTAATGTTGGTTTTTCAACAACTCCAAAATCTTCATCTAATTGCTTTAATTTTTTCACTGCTAAGTGATATGGTAAATCATTATTTACTGCTTGTTTAATAAATGCAACTTTAAAGGCATGAATTCCAATGTTTGCATTATCAAACGTATTAGCGACCGCTTCATCCAATTCAGAATACTCAAGAACCGTGTCCTTACTATTTTGGTTTACTAATCGTCCGACACTTTCACCATCTTTAGGTTGAATTGATTTAGAAGTTACATCACAATCATTTACCACTGTAAACCCAGCAAATAATGGATCTAATACTTTAACTAATACGTTATCAATGTTATTTAAGAAAATAAATTTCACACCATCAGATGCCATTTTATCTAAGTAACCATTTTTTTCTAATGATTTAAATACACCACCATTTCCGTTTGGCGTCTCCATTATATATCCCTGTTCATTAAGTACCAATTGCCCAGTTTCACTTAATGCGACCATGTTTTCTTGTTTAAAGAAATGTACATTATCAGGTTTATAACCAAAATAATCATGTTGTTCAAAGTACGATAACGTTTCTTCATGATTGATATCACTAGTCATGATATACCAATTGATTAAATGACCAGTTTCCTTTTTAAGTTTAAGTAATTGTCGTGCTTGTAATTCAAACAAACTAACTCCTTTTATTTCAAATGAACCTTTTGGCCCTTTATAACCTAAACGCGTCCCTTGACCACCAGCCATTAATAAAACTGCAAATTCACCGTTTCGTATTGCTTCTATGCCTTTTTGTTCATATTTAGCACTTTCTTGATTAGTCAATTCAGTCTTGCGTAGATATTTTACTTCTGAAACAGATGACACATCAGAAATTGATTGACGGTTAACATATAAATCTTGAAATAATTGTTGAATACTTTCTAAATTTAATTCATTCACTCTCGATTCTAATTTTTCTTTTTCATTACTGCTCATTAACTTTTCATATTCACTCAAATGTTCTTGATTATATTTCTTTAATTGATTTTGATCTAACATTTTAACTCTCCTTGTAATTAATTCAATATGTATTCATACTCTCATTATTTGATAGTTACCCTAAAATGGACTGACTTATATATTTTAATAAATGACTAATAGAGGTTTGAAATAATATGTATAATGCACCAATACTTAATGCAGTAGCCAGTGATACATCGACTAAGCCACCAGTTTTAAAGGTAAACGGGAACTTAATAGTAAGAGGAATAGGATAAAGTAACTTTACTCCCCTTGGCGTTAACATATCTAGTATAACATGAGAGGCCATACCACCGATAATAGAAACCAAATAGTAAGTAGGAGTTTGAATCAAATTAAGGAGAAATATAATGATACCTATAAATAACAAAGAGTGAGTGAATGTCCTATGACCGAATAACAGCCTAATAATTAAACTAAGCAATTTTAATTTTCTACCAATTTTACTACCAGTGTGACAAATGTCTGGTAATAAACTTGAAACTATAGATAAACATATTACTGTAACAGTTGAGAACAAATCTGTTTGAAAGTGTTCGGTTGTTAATACACCTACTAGTAACCCAGCAGATACGTGAGTTTTGCCTGTCATAAACCTTCTCCTTTATAGAGAACATTTTAACATAAATCACTCTAAAATACGAACATATTTTCGGTGTTAGCTAAATAGTGTATCACAAAATTTAAAAAGTATATCATTATTACTTGAAAACGATTACACAATGATATATGATATAGACATAAATAACATAAAGGATGTGTTCTTTAATGGCAATGACTGTTAAGAAAGATAATAATGAAGTTAGAATTCAATGGAGAGTAGCTGATATCAAAATCCCTACTAGTGAAATTAAAAATATTTCACAAGACCAAGAAATTCATGCCGTTCCAGATTTAGATTCTAAAAATATTTCACGTATCGGTTCTACCTTTGGTAAAACTAATAGAGTGCTTATTGATACAGATGATCATGAATACATTATTTATACGCACAACGACCAAAAGGTTTATAACGAATTAACTAAATAATAACAATATACATTTTTCATTCGCAAAGTTATAAAAAAACTGTCAACTTCCGCTATGTAGTTGACAGTTTTTTAATCTAAAATAATAAATACTGTATTACTTTGTATTTTTCTCAATATTAATTAAACTACACTTAGATAGGGAGGTTAAAATTATGTTTGTTGTTACAAATAGAATTACCGTAAAAAAAGGATTTGCAGAAAAAATGGCGCCAAGATTCACTAAAGGTGGAAAAATTGAAACATTGCAAGGTTTTCATAAAATTGAAGTTTGGAAAGTAGTACGAGATCATGAAAGTGAAGACATGTATGTAAATACATGGTGGGAGACTGAAAAAGACTTTGAAGCTTGGACTAAAAGCGATGCATTTAAAGAAGCACATCAAAACAGAGACAAAACATCGTCTGAATCTTCACCGGTGATTAGCAGTGAAATTGTTAAAGCTACGGTGTTATCTACATTAAATTAAAAAAAGGCAATGAAGTATAGATAGGAATTGTTTATTTCAACATTTCTAACCTCTAACTTCATTGCCTTTACTATTTTATAATAATAAATGAGCCATTAACGCTATAATTGGTAAAGTGATTGCAGTTCTAATTAGGAAAATCATAAATAATTTACCTAAACTTACTGGTATTTTAGAACCTAATATTACACCACCAACTTCTGATAAATATATTAATTGAGAAATACTTAAGGCACCAATTACAAATCTTGTAATCTCACTGTGCGCATTAGCAATTAATATAGAAGGTAAGAACATATCTGCAAAACCAATCAATAATGTTTCAGAGGCTTTAGCCGCTTCTGGTATTTGCAATAATTCAAGAATTGGAATAAAAGGTTGACCAATAATTGCAAATACTGGCGTATAATTAGCTATCATAGTCGCAAGCGTTCCGATGCTCATAACGACTGGAAGGATAACAAACCACATATCTATTACAGTTTTTAAACCGGATTTCCAAAACTCTTTAAACCCTGGTGCTTTCAATCCAACAATAGTTGCCTCTTCAAAACCATGTCCCAGTGCCGTTTTACCTTCAGGTAGTTTTTCTAATCTAGTATTCTCAGAAACTTCTTTAGTAAATTCATCAGGTATTTTGTTTAATGGCCAAATACGTGGCATGATCATTGCAGCAACAAAACATGAAATAATTACAGTTAAATAAAACGCAAAAAATTTATGTTGTAATCCCACAGTTTCTGCAATAACGATAGCAAAAGTAATTGAAACGACACTAAACGTAGTAGAAATCACTATGGATTCCCTTCTAGAGTATATGCCTCTTTCATACTGACGACTTGTTATTAGGACACCTACAGTTCCATCACCAATAAACGAAGCTAAATTATCTACTGTAGATCGCCCTGGTAATGTGAATAATGGTCTCATAATTGGTCTAAATAAGGGGCCTAAAAATTCTAATAAACCATATTCCATTAAAAAAGGTAAGAATAGTGCAGCAAATAAAAATACTGCAACCAATGTAGGTAAAAGATCATAAAACACTAAACCACCAGTATCCTCTGAATAAATAACCTTTGAACCAAGTTTAAAATAGGTCATCCATACAAAGACGACGGCTAATAATCTTAATGTCATCCAGACTGGACCAACTTTAAATGCACTATCTAATAATCCGCCTGGTTTAACTTTATTTTTAAAAATTGTCGAATATAGTACTGTTAATATTGCAGACAATGTAATAATTAAAATTATAATAATTGGCATTGCATCACCAAGTAGACCTTTTAGCCAATTTGCTAAAAAGGCTACAGGTAATGTAGTTTGTTTCTCACCATCTTGTATAACTGGTACTGGAATTAAGAAAAGTATAATTCCAATAATAGACATAGTTATGAATTTCGCTCTACCTTTGGCAATCTGTTGCTTTGAGTAACCTTCCACCACTAATAACCTCTTTCTTTCTCATTATTGATGCTTTTATATTCATTGATTATGTAAATATATTAAGTAAAACAGCGAACTTTTATATAAATATAAGAATATATGCATTTTTATAAATAGTATGTTAAATACTATATATCATTTTTAATTGATATGCAATATAAAAAGAGCTAATTTTCATCATAAATATGAGAATAATTAGCTCTTAAATTTCATTAAATTCGTCTTAATAAAAATAAGAAATATGGCACCCCAATGATAGCAATTATTACACCCACAGGTATATCTAATGGTGGATGAATTCCTCTCGCTAACCCATCACTGAACAAGATTAAAATTGAACCTATACAACCAGACATAATTACAACATGGAAGTAACGCTGACCTACAATAGATCTAGCGATATGTGGTGCAATTAGGCCTAGAAAACTTATACCGCCTACTACTGAAATTGAGGCACCAGCCAGCATAACCGACAAAATAAGTAAGATCATTTTGAGTCTTTGTACTCTTGCACCAAGCGCCGTAGCAATATTTTCTCCTAAATTTAAAATATCTAATTGATAACTTAAACATAATACGAGTGGTAAAGTTATAACAAACCAGGGTATGATTGAATAGAAATTTTCAATAGTATGACCATATAAACTCCCTGTCAACCAAACTAACGCATTATTTGCATCCATAGGGTTTCTAATAAGTAAAAATTGAACTACAGCGGTACATATAGCACCGATAGCTAACCCAATTAAAGCTAAAGTTGAGCCTTTAATATTATATTTAGCAATTAAAAATGACAAAATCAAACTAATAAATAATGCACCTATGAACGAACCAATAGGTAGTACTAATAGCGGTGCTGAAGGAAATAGCATAATTACTATAATAGCTGCCAAACTTGCGCCTTTAGTTATACCTATAACATCAGGAGATGCTAGTGGGTTTCTAACTACCCCTTGAATCACCGCTCCAGAAATGGCCAAACTACTTCCTACAACTAAACCTAGTAACGTTCTTGGAATTCGGTACTCGTTTAATATAAAATCATCAAATTTTAGAATTCCATGAATTGCTTTCAAAGGACTGTACATTGTTGAACCAACACATAAACTTACAAATATGCTTACAATTAAGCAGATGATTACAACAGTGTAACGAATAGATAATTGTCGTTTTGTCATATTCGTTTCACCCCTTTTAAAGTTATTAATAGGAAGTAAATTGCCCCAACAAATGAAGTGACAATACCAACTGGAGATTCGTAAGGAAATGTAATAAGTCTACTTAACATATCTGATAGTAATAATAAATCGGCACCTATCAAAAAAGTTAAAGGCACCATTAAGAAGTAATCTTTACTTATATAACGTTTAACTATATGAGGGACGATTAAACCAATGAATCCAATCGGTCCAGCTATTGAAACAGATACACCTGCTAATACAATTACAAGTATACCTATTACAATTCTAATCAATTGTGTCTTTTGTCCCAATCCTTTTGCTATGTCGTCCCCTAATTCCATAATGGTTAATTGACGTCCCAATAACATAGTTAAAATAAGTGATAATATTAACCAAGGCATAACCGACAATACTGCAGTCCATTTCAATCCATTAAGAGATCCTACCAACCAAAACATAACAGTAGTATTAGAATCTTCATTTAGTATTATGATACCTTGCGTTAAACTACTGAAAAATAAATGAATTGCCATTCCAGCAAGAGCTAATTTAATTGGCGTTATTTTTTTCGTTGAACCAGATAGTATATATACAGTTAGACCGCCAATAAATGCCCCTAAGAAGGCTAAATATGTTGCATGGTTACCTAGTGAAGGTATTAATATCGTCACTAATACTATTACAAATGATGCACCGGAATTAACACCAAATATTTGTGGAGACGCTAATGGATTCCTAGTAATCGCTTGCATTAAGAGGCCAGCTAAGGCTAACGCACCGCCAATTAATAACCCACCAATCATTCTTGGCATTCTTACATTATGAATTAGAAATGTTTGTTTATTATTTATAGATGTAAAAAAGTATTCAAAAATATGTTTAGCATGAATTTCAGACGAGCCAATCGCTAAATTAAAATAAGCAAAAATAAAAAGAAAGCACCCACTCACAATAAATGTGAGTGCAGTGCGTCTCTTATTTGCTTTGTCTAAAGCAGATTGACTATCAGTAGATCTAATAGTCATTTTTTGCCACCTTACTTTTCTTTATCTTTTTTTGAAATTTCTACAAGTTCTTTAGCCATTTCTTCAGAAGATACTAACCCTCGAGCTCTTGCCCAAGTATCACGACTAACGATACTTACACGATTATGTTTAACCGCATCTAATGTGTCCCAAACCGGATCTTTTTTCATTTCTTGATATGATGGTTCTTTAGGACTTGCTCCATCAGTCATTATAAACATACGTTCAGGATTAACGTCTTTTAACGTTTCTGCATTAAGTTGTAAATAAGGTCCTTGTAAATATTTGCTTAACCCTTTAGTGACGTCTTTATTTAATGCTTCTTTAAAGCCAAGTTGACTTAAGAATTGACCTACATAAGATTCACTTGGATGAGCTAATAATCCAGATTTAGACGCTACAGCTGGTAATACTTTTTCTTTTTTATCAAATTGAATTTCATCTTTATATTTTGCAAGTTTTTCTTTATGCTCTTCTAAACGTTTCTTACCTTCATCTTCTTTATTTAAAGCTTTGGCAATTGTTTTAAAAGCTTCTATATTATCATTATAATCTCCATCAAAACTTTTTAATTCAATTGTTGGAGCAATTTTACTTAATTCTTTATAAATACCTTTGTGTCTGTTACTATCTGCAATAATTAAATCTGGTTTTAATTTACTGATTTCTTCTAAGTTGGGTTGTTTACGAGCACCAACAGATTTATAATCTCCAATTTTTTCTTTTAATGGTTTAATAATACGATCTGGTTTGTTGTCATCAGCAACCCCAACAGGTTTAACATTTAGTGCCGCTAAAGCATCTACAAATGAAAATTCCAACGCTACGACACGTTTAGCATCTTTAGGAACTTTAGTTGTGCCTAATTCGTGTTTAATTTTAATAGAATCTTTCGATGACGATTTATTACCTGAATCACCTGAACCATTATTGCTAACATTACCACAAGCAGTAACTAAAACTAATGTAAATAATAATGCGACTATACCTGCAAACTTAAAGCCTTTCATGAATTCCACTCCTTAATATGTATAGGTTTACAATACATAGTTTATTGATAACGATTATCAATGTCAATACGATTTAGTGTATTTTTTAATTTTTTTATAAAAATAGATTAGAATTTTAATTATTAATGGATTTTACCTAGAAATGATAAAATAAAAAGCCATTAATCAGAATAAATTCAAAATTAAAGGCTAATATTTATTAAAGTTTATATGATTATTAATAACTACAAAGAATTGATTAACATTTTTTATTAATCAATAATGGAGAATTGACCATTTTACTATTCAAAGAGTGAATATAATTATCCTTAAAATAGTGTTTTGTCATGTGGTTATGATACATTACTTGAGAAAGCGCCTCATACTCCATAGCAAATTCTATAATATCACCAACTTTATAGTAATCTTGATTGTTTAAATTAATCATTAGATGATCACTTGATGCACCAACAATGCTAACATCATTCTTAATAGGTTTAATTTTATTTACGTCTGTGTCAACATAGCCAATATCTACAATCGCTTGTAAGTAGCATTGGTTATTATCAGATAGACGTGGTTTAACCTCTAAAATTTCCGCTTCTACTGTAATTGCATTTTGAAATAGCATTGGTATAGATTGATTTGTTGTAGTATCTATTCCTCTAAATAATGCCTCACCTATTCGTAACTCATTAATCTTACCCAAATCATTGTACATTAATTGTGGTATCATACTTGAGTTTCCACCTGATACAACATTTAATCTAAACCCTAAATTATATTCAATAGCATCAACGAATTGATTTATCTTTAATATATCTTCTTCAGTTGGAGCCGAAGACTTGAAACACATAAAGTTAAATGCAATACCTATTAGTTGAATATGAGTCATTTTGATGATTTCTTCAATATAATTTAGTACATCATAAGTTATAACCCCTTCACGTCTATCCTTCCAATCTATCATTAACATAATTTGATGTTTTTGATTTAACTGTTTAGCAATGTCATTTATCTCTCTAATTGACTCAATTTCAGTTTGCATACTCATTTTCACTGATTTAATCAGTTGAGTATAATGTTTTTTAGATGTTGGTCTTAGTAAAAGATAATCGCATTGCCCCTTGAAATCTTCATTTATATTTTCAAGTCTTGATTCTGCAAAATGGGTGAACCCTGATTGAATTAATGTTTCGATAATTCGATTATCACCAGCTACACATTTAATTACTGGGGTTAAATGTATATCATTATTTTCTAATAACGCTCTTAGTGCATCTGCATTATATTCAATTTTAGATAAGTTTATATTGATTTGAGCCAATTATCTCACCTCATCTCTAATTGGATTATCAAGTTCGATATTTAAATATTTTTTCACTCTATTGCTCATACGCATGCGTAATAATGCCTTAACAGTAATCTTTGAACCAAAGAGCACATCTTTTAAAGCTTGAGCATGTGGTTTATTATCACTTATTGCTAATTTAACTTCATTTTGAACTAGAGTGAACAATTCTTCTTCAGTTACAAATTCCGTTTTTGAAAAGTGATGAATTAATTCAGCTAACTGATTCTGAATAACAGCATGCTGAAATTTCGCAATAACTTCTTCAATTGAATCTGCCAATAAACTTTGATTGGACACGTTGATATTTTTCAGTTTATGAGTAAGTGTATTTAAATCAATTCGAGACCCACCTAAATCACGCACAATAAAATTCATTTGATAATTAGGTCCTAAATTAACTATAGTATTTTGCATATGCGCTTCTAAAGCTATGCCATACTCTTGAATTAAATTGATTAAAGGCGTAATAAGTTGTCGACTATAATTTTGAATAAAGGTTAATATACCTCTATTATTTAACTCACCATTAATCCATTCGATATAACTATCAACTGTAATATGTCGATCAATTGGATTAGGATTAACCAATGCACCAGTAACAATAGTCACCCCAATGTTTGCAATATAAGGTGTTTCTCTGACAATGCATGCTAACTGTCTAGCATCCTCGTCATTTGTTTTCGCACATAAACCATAAGGTTCTATTGCAACATTTAGTTGTGGATATTGATTTAATACATTTTGTAAAGCGCTACTTAATTTAGGTCCGTCTACCGTTGTAACACTTGAAACTGTTCTGACAGCACTCGTTGCTTGTACATTGACAGGTAATTTTATATGATATGGCTTATTGATGAGTGCCATCGTCCTAAATGATAGTGTTGCTTTCGAATCGACATCAAATGGTGTTGTTAATAAAAACTTATTAGCAATCCAATTCGCAAACTTATCGTAGATAGTATGGTTGTATTGCCATGGATGTACTAATATCACAAAATAGTCTTCTAACGAAATATGAATAAACTGTGCATATTTTCTAATTCTTATTTGATATTCAGGTATTACTTTCTTCAATATGAAATCTTCATCATTATCTATACACGTAGCTTGTGCACAGTCTTTATGGATTAACATAATTTTTAGCGGTATTACTTTTTCAAACTCAGGTGAATACATTTTAACTTCATCCATAGTTAATGGCAGTTTCGTTTTAGTAAGTGGATGTGTAGGATGACCTTCTAATACTAAGCTTTCTGAGTATAACAAATCATTGATTTCATTCGCGTCACTCAAATGTTGTAACCATGCAAAAAAATTTAAAGTTGTTGGCATACCAGAAAATTGCATACTAGATTGCACATTATGTTGACGTTGATAAAATTGTTTATAAATTTCAACAAAACTATCTCTACTATGTATTATTTCATCTATTAATTGCTGATGTATATTAATGTCAAAATGATTACTTAATATTTCTAATAAAGCTTCTACTGTTGGTACTTCCATTATATTAGCACCACATTGATATGCAATTGGTCCTACAAATTCATACCTTGACATTACACTGTTATGATTAAAGTGAGTAGAAAGTATACATCCATGATATTGTATATCTAATTGATCATCTTTAGTTGTAATAATAGTTTGTTCTTTCCAAATGCCTTCTTTTATTAAAGCATTTAAAATACGATATTGTATATTAGTATCCGCATTTTGCCATGCGTTTAGAATCATACTTTACTCCTCCAATTTAATTGGTCTTTGAATTATATATGCAATAAATGCAATTACAAAAGTAAATATTCCCATTGTGATAAATGTATTAATAGGTCCCATTATTTCTGATAATGTTGTTAATATTAAACTACCTAAAGGAATCATCCCTCTATCCATCATGACGATACTTAATATTTTTCCTCGATGCTCTGATGCTATATCCTCTTGAAAATATATACGATTTGAAGTTCTAGCTAATTGACCAAATAAACCTACAAGTGACATGCAGATAAACATAAATATAATGTTATGCATAATGACACCTACAAGCGCTAATCCAAATAGACAAGAACTTAAATAATACATTTGCACAGTGGTGAACTTTTTCAAAATTATGGGTAGTATAAGTGTTGCAATCATACCACCTACAGCACAAAAGGTCATTGACACACCAAAGATTTCCGAGCGACCAGGAAAGAGATCATGTACTAATACTGGTACTAGTGCAGTATACGAAAAACCAGTAGCCATGATAATCAATGACGTAATAAATATTTTTGAGGCCTGCATATTATTCTTAAAGTATTCCCACACAACCGTAAATGAAAACCCTTTGTTAGCTTTATTTGTCTCACCAACTGTCTTGAAAGTTAATGGTAAACACAATAGAACAGCAATGAAGTAACACATTGATTGCACTAGAAAAGTAAACGGTGCATGGTAAATTGAGAGTATCAATCCTGCGATTGCCGGACCTATTGAGCGACATATGTTTATGATAAAAGAATGATATGAAACGGCTTGGCTTGTATTTAAATGTACAGATAAATCGGGCAATACAGCTTGTCTTATTGGTGTTTCCGTCGCATTGATCATACCTCGAAGTGTGGCATAAATAAGGATGATAATAATCGGCACTTGTTCTAACAAAAAGGTACAAACACATAGTGTGCTTGTCACTAAAAATGAAGATGAAATGGTAAATTTCAATAATTTTCCTCTATCAAATTTATCAGCTATAGCGCCAGCCCAGACACTTAGTAACAAAATTGGTACGAGTCGGCAACAATTAACCAATCCCAAATAGACTGCGTTATGATAACTAGTAAGTACATACCAATTCAAGCCAATTTGTCCTATCCAATTCCCTAGAAATAATAAAAAGGAACTAGAGAAGAAAAATTTCGCCACAGTATTCCACCTACTTATTTATAATAAACTTTATAATTGATAATGAATATCATTATCGATATTATGGATTATACAAATGATTTAGATTTTTGTAAAATGAATTTGAGGTGCAATATGGATAATTTAATTTCAATAGACAATATAGATTTACATTTAACTGATGAAGAATTAGGAGCTTTATCGTTTTTAAAGCAAGAAATGCCTCATTTAGTAAACTACATTAAAAATGAATTGCTCGTTGCACGAGATAAAATTTCTCAACGCTTAATTACATCCCTTTACAGAGAAAATTTAGTCAACGCTAAATCAAATAGTACCTTTGTCTCGTCATGTGATATTAAAAACTTTCCAATAAATGGAGAACACCAAATTATGCGCGTGCATTTTCCCGAAAGCGATAAATATTTATTCGCAAAAGTTTCCGGAACTCATGCATTTGGCCGTGTAGATGTTGAAGGTCCATTTTATTATTGTGATAGTGATGGTAGACAATGTGTTCGTATACTTCATCCTAATGAAGTATTAGCTGATATCTTAAAGGAAAATCCAGAGCTTGATAATGAGGCAAGTTCTCAATTCAAAGACGATATGGAAAACAGTGTTGCAAATATGGCGTTAGCACTTGCATATCAAGCATATGAGATGCAACATTCAAATGAACCTTTATTGGAAATAATTCTTAATGAGCAAGATAGTTATTTGCGTTCAGAGCAGGCAGTTATAGAGGGACATCCGCTTCATCCTGGAGCTAAATTGCGTAAAGGCCTTAATGCTAATGAGAATATTAAATATAGTTCAGAATACAATAAAGAAATTCATTTAAAGTGTGTACTTATTCACCAAAGTGTCGCTAGAATACAATCTTTATCGTTTACTTATAATGCTGAATTAGAAGCGCAATTTCCAGAACTATATAGCCAAATTAAAACTGAGTGTGATAACTTGAGTAATTTGAGTGAATATCATTTAATGATTGTTCATCCTTGGCAGTTAGATAATGTATTATTAAGTCAATACGAAGAGGAAATAAATAATAATTTAATGATTCCACTAAAGATAGAAATACCTTATTACGCTGGTTTATCTTTTAGAACTTTAATGCCAAAATTCCCAAGCACGTTGCCACATATTAAGTTATCTACCAATGTACATATTACTGGTGAAATTAGAACTTTATCTGAACAAACAACTCACAATGGTCCTTTAGTAACTCAAATCTTAAATGACATTTTAAAGCAAGATAAAGATTTCACTCATTATAGAGTTGGTATTTTAAATGAATTTGCTGGTATTCACTTTTATAATATAAATGACGAAGAAACTATTCAAACAGATCGAAGTGAGCAATTAGGAACGCTCTTTAGGGACAATGTGTACAATCTAACTGAAAAAGATAGTATTCCTATGATTCCTTCAAGTTTAGTGGTTAATTATAAATATAATGAAGAACCACCAATTATTAGTTTAATTCAACGTTATAAACATCATTACGACAAATCAAATCTTGATATCGCAGCTCAAGAATGGTTGTCAGATTACATTTCTCAATTGTTAGGCATAGTGATTCCTTTATATGCTAAATATGGCATTGCACTTGAAGCCCATTTACAAAATTCAATTGCAACGTTTAACGCTGATGGACGATTAAATACTATTTATATTCGTGATTTTGAAGGCTTACGTATTGATGAACAATTTTTAAATGAATCTGGATATACGACAAATCATTTTCACGAAAAATCTAGAATCTTGACCGATTCTAAAACAACAGTATTTAATAAAGTCTTTTACTCGACAGTTCAAAATCACATAGGTGAACTTATATTAACTGTTTCAAAATTCATTGAGGATGAAGAATTTGAATCTAAACTGTGGGATAGCGTAAGCGAAATTATTCATAACATTTTAAATAGCTTAACGAATATTAATACAAGCCACATTTCAGAAATTAAACAAATTATATTTGATAGAGACATTGATTATAAATGCGTGACAACGATGCGTTTAGAAGATGAAGCACATCACTATACTTATATTAAAGTAAGTAATCCACTACATGGTTAAACGATATTAGAAATCAAAGCTTAATTCTAAAATAAAAAACCCTTTAGGCTATATAAACCTAAAGGGTTAAATCTATTATTATTGTAATCCTGATCTTTCAGAGTTGTTGTTATTATTATTGTTGTTTTTTTCGTTTTTTTGTTGCCATTCTTTTTTAGTCATAACATCATCAACTTGCATGTTAACTTCTACAACTTGTAAGCCAGTGATATATTTAACTTGCTCTTTTACTAATTCAGTAACTTTACGGAAGATTTTTGGTGCTGATTCACCATATTCTAAGATTACTTTTAAGTCGATTGCTGCTTGTTTTTCGCCAACTTCAACAGAAACACCAGTAGTTACATTGTTGCCACTAGAGAATGCATTAGTAAAGTTATCAGCGAAACCGCCTTTCATATCTAAGATACCTTTAACTTCACGAGCTGCGATTCCAGCAATTTTTTCTACAACTTCATCTGAGAAAGTTAATTTGTTTTCAAATTGTTGTTGTTCATTTTGTTCTCTGTATTGTTCTGCTTGTTTTTGCTGTTCTTCTCTTTCTTTTTCATTAACTCCAGTTTGATTATTGTAAGCTTGTTTAGCTTTGTTATTGTTATCTGCTGACATATTACATTCTCCTTTATAATTGAATTTTTTTATTATTTAGTTCTTAAATAAATTATTTAACTCCATCTATTTAAGAAATTCATGAAATCCTGTGTACGGTCTTTAATATACCCAACACCAATTCCGATTAAACATAAAACGATAACCAAAATTGTTTTCCAAAACCCTAAAGTTAGGAATAAGATTGCTATAATTAAAAATGCAAAGAAACCAATGATACGCCATTTATATGATTTAATGAAGTCAATGATTTGTTGACTTGCATCTTGTCCATTTTGATTATTATTATCAGCCATGTTATCCCTCCCTTACAGAACACGTTGTCCAGCAGTTTTTTGATCTCTGACATTTACTTCAAGTTTTCTCACTGGTAATTCAGTAAAATGTTCTACATTATGCTTAATGTCTGAACGAATACTTTCAGTTAGTGACTTAACTTGTACATCATTTGGTACTAAGAAGTCAGCCTTGATATCAATGTAAGATTTGCTTTTCTTATTATAAAGCTTCGCTACAACATTAGGTTGTCTTACTTGATCGTATTTAGTAAGTGTATCGTAAGCTGATTTTTCAACTGCTTTACGAGATACATAAATATGACCATCATCATAATCTTTGTATAATCCTGGTTTTCTATATGTTGGTTTAAAGATGCTGAATACTAATATTAAACCTATCAATATAAGTAGAGCAGCTAAACCAATTAATAGTGGCTGGAACCAATTGAATTGTAAGAAGAAGTCTTGATACTTAGATATACGACTATCTTTTATGTACATAAACAATAGGAATCCAACAATAGCAACTATTAATAGGCCGAGGATAAAGTTTTTTAGCCTTTTCACCTCGTATGCACCTCCTAAATTATTGTTGAATTATTATATAGAAAATAATACCCTTTAAATATTTTTCAAAACATTAATGAAAAACTATTAATTTAATTATATAAATATTTATTAAAGTTTTACTTTCTAGATAGAATATTCCCAAATTTAGCACAATAAAAACATATATTTTATTATTATTTTTTCAATTCTTTTTGCTTTGAACTTTTATACTGTAATATGTTTGGAAACTTATTAGAAGTTCTTGGATGATCGATACTTAATGATTTAAACAATGACCAAATCATTAAAATAATAACTATTGAAAATGGTAAAGCGGCAATGATTAATAAGTTTTGAATCGCTTGTGTACCACCTGTATAAATCATAATCATTGCAAATAATGCTAGAATAATACCCCAACTTACTTTCACAAATGATGCAGGATTGATGTCACCTTTAGAACTAAGCATACCCAATACGTATGTTGCTGAATCGGCTGAAGTCACGAAGAAGATCATAATAACTACGAGAGTAATTATGCTAAGAATAAATCCTAGTGGATAATGTTCCAACGTAGCAAATGTTGCAGTTTCAGTAGCTTCTTTTGCAATGTTAGCAATACCTTTATCTTGTAAATAAACAGCAGATGATCCAAATACAGCAAAGAAGAAGAAACATACAAGTGCAGGTACAAATAGAACACCAAGTATAAATTCTTTAATTGTACGACCTCTAGATACCCTAGCAATAAAGATACCCACGAATGGTGCCCATGATACCCACCAAGCCCAATAGAATATTGTCCAGTTTTGGAGCCATTGGAATTTTTCTCCTCCATTCATTGGAATACGTAAACTCATACTAAAGAAATTAAAGATATAATTACCTAAACCATTTGTAAATGTATTTAGAATATAAAGTGTTGGGCCAACAATAAATAAGCCAATTAATACAATAAAGGCTAACAGCATATTGACGTTACTAAGCGTTTTAATCCCTTTATCTATACCTGACCAAGCAGACCACGTAAACAATATAGTCGCAATAATAATTAATATTACCTGTGTACCGAAATTGTTTGGTACATTAAATAGGAAATTTAGGCCTTCATTTATTTGAAGTGCACCAAATCCGAGAGTTGCTGCGACGCCTGTAACAGTGGCGATAACAGCTAATACATCAATTGCACCACCTATAGCGCCTTTCATTGATTTTTCACCAAATATAGGAACTAAGGTTGCACTTACTAATCCAGGGTAGCCTTTATGGAAACTAAAATATGCAAAGACTAATGCTACAATTCCATATACTGCCCATGCATGTAATCCCCAATGAAAGAACGAAAATTGAAATGCATCATTGATAGCAGATGGAGTACCTGCTTTATGTATAGGGGGTAACGTAAATGCGTGACTTATTGGTTCTGCAGTAGTCCAAAATACTAGTCCAATACCCATACCAGCACTAAATAACATGGCGAACCAAGAAGGCAGTGAGAATTCAGGATCTTCACCTTCTTCACCAAGTGTTATCGATGCATATCTTGAAAACAATAAATATACACAAACAAAAAATATGAGTAAAACCAATAACAAATAATACCAAGAAAAATTCTGTGCTATAAATGAAGTAATGTTTTGGGTTCCTGTTTCTAATTGTGTCGGCATAAAAGCGCCATATAAAACAAATAGAGTACAAATAGCTAATGCTGTCCAAAACACAAAACTAATTGATTTTTTTCGCAACATAATACTCCTTTCAATAAAATGGTTAATAAAGCATTTAAGTCAAAATAAAATGACGTTTATCCTATTGCCTTTTTTTATAGGAATAAACGCCATTTATAAAGAAATATATATAGTTTGTTAATTTAAATTAATGACCAATTTGCCAATCATTGTATTGGATTCTAATATTTGGTGTGCTTGATAGATGTTTTCAGTGGTTAATCCTTCTATAACTTTAGTTGTTGTAGGTTGATAAATATTCTGTTCAACCTTATTTGTTATGTCTTCTAAATATTCATGATGTTTTATCATATCATCAGTTTGATTTAATGGTCTAGCAAACATAAATTCATGTGAGAAACTTAAACTTTTTGGTTTCAAAGCATTTAAATCTTGGTCATTTTCAAAAGTTACAATAGTAGCAATATGACCTCTAGGTTTCACTAATTGAATCATGTCGTCATAGTACATATCCGTATTAAATGTACAGAATACGTAATCAACCAGTTCAATACCTTGTGTCTTAAATTGATTTATTAAACTCTCTTTGTGATTGAGTACAATATCAGCACCCATTTTTTTAGTCCATTCAATTGTTTCATTACGCGATGCTGTTGTAATCACCCTTAAACCATAGGACTTAGCAATTTGAGTAACAATACTTCCTACGCCACCTGCGCCATTTATAATTAACAACGTTTTACCTTCATTTTCATTACGTTTGCGTGAAATACCAAACACATCAAACAATGTTTCATATGCTGTTATACCGGTTAATGGTAAGCTTACTGCCTGCTCAGCGCTAATATTTTTAGGTGCCTTAGCTACTAATTTCTCATCAATCAATTGGTATTCCGCATTTGATCCGTTTTGATCAGGTGAACCAGAGTAATATACTACGTCACCCTGATTAAACATAGTAACTTCACTTCCAACAGATTCAATCAAACCAATCGCATCAAATCCTAGTACACGAGGTATTTTTGACACGTTCATTAATCGTTGTTTTGTATCAACGGGATTGACACTAATAGACTGAATTTTAACTAATAATTCATGTCCTTTTGGTTCTGGTATATCTAAATTATACGTTTTAAATAAATTTCCATCTGATAGTTTAAACGGTTGTTCAAATCCAATTGCTTTCACTATTCATCCGCCACCTTTTTCAAATCTAATATTAAACTAAGTATAATATTTCAAACAAATATATAGCAATATAGAAGCCTTCAATTTAAAATACAACTAAATCTAATTTTTCCTATAAAAATCATTGAAAGGAGCATATAAAAATTGAAATTAAGTATTTTAGATTATGTTCCAATTTTTGAAGGTAGAAACGCCCATGATGCATTTAATCATAGCATTACGTTAGCCCGTACTGCTGAACAATTAGGTTATACAAGATATTGGGTTGCTGAACATCATAATGTATTCTCTGTTGCGTCAAGTGCACCTGAAATCGTAATGATGATGCTATTAGAACAAACACAAACGATTAAAATAGGAAGCGGAGGCGTCATGTTACCGCACTACAGTGCCTACAAAGTGGCAGAACAATTTAGAATAATGGAAGCTCGCCATCCTAATAGAGTAGATATGGGTTTAGGTCGTTCTCCGAGTTTCAAGCAAGTAAATGAAGCACTTAATGAGTATAAATCAACAAAACCAAATTTAGACAATCAAATAGAGGACTTACTACACTACTTTAGCAACAAATATGAAGCCCCACATCGATTCATGTCTATCAAAGCAACACCTGAAATTAATACTTCTCCACAAATGTTTATTCTAGGTATGAGTGAGAGAAGTGCGGAATTAGCTGCTCAAAAAGGGCTACCATTCGTCATTGCATTTATGGGACAAACTCAAACCAAGATTAATAGCCTAATAGAATATTATCGAAAACGATTCAAACAATTGAATGACATTTCAAAATCTAATGAGCCATATGTAATTATGTCGACATTTGTAATTACTGCAAACACGCTTAATAAAGTTGATGATTTATTAGATGCATTACATTTATGGCTTTTACGTATTAATTATCTCAACCAACCTAAATCATATCCTTCTATTAATACTGCTCAACAACGTAACTATAGCACTAGTGAACGTAATAAAATTGAGCAAAATAAAAGCCGTGTCATAAGTGGATTGCCTAAAGATATTCATCTAAAATTAACTTATTTATTAAATACGTATCAAGTGGATGAAATCATGATAATGCCTCATGTATATGGGGAACAAGCAAGATTGGAATTGATTCAATTAGTCGCCAATAATTCACTTTAAACTTTGATTATTTTAGTGTTCAAGCAATGTTATTACTTACTACTACCATAAAAAATTTATGATTTCATCTGACACTTCTTTATTATGATGTAGCGCACTATGTTGCGCTTTCTCCCCTCTATATTCAGATTCTTTATATGTTTTATGACTATTGCCCAACAAGTATTTTAAGGAGCGAGACGAACTATTAGATACCCTTCCATCAGAGTGTGTTCCGTCTTTCAAATCACCATAAATATTTAGTACTTCTATGTTTTTATTTTTATAGACATCTTTTAGATCTAATAATTTTTCATAATCAGCATTCATTTTACTAGGCTTACCATCTTTATCGACAGTAATTTCATTTACTTTTTCATTTAAATTTAAAACACCGTTATATGTATCAGCTATATTTACTTCTTTTTGAAGTTGAGGTAATTGTTTATCATTTCCATAATATTTCATAAAATGCGCAAAAGATAAGTTCCCCATTGAATGCGCTACAAAATTATAATTATCTATATTGTATTTTGATTTCATTTTTGTAAGTACATTTTTTATGTTTTGAGCATTTTGCATAATGTCACCATTTTTATTATCTTCAAATAATATTTTTATAATTGGATTCCTAGACTTCTTTGAAATTTTGCCACTAAACTGTACTTTTCCGTTTGATAAAACATATGCTGTAACTACATCCTTGATGACACCTTTTTTTACAGCTTGATTGACCATATATTTTTCAGAATTATTGGTTCCACCATATCCATGCATAAATAAAGTTGCAACTTTCTTTTTATCATTACTTTGATAATGAGATGAATTGTTACTCTTTGATTGACATCCTACTAATGTAAAAATCATTAGGCTAATAATCAAACTAAATATTATCTTTTTAAAAATTCTCATAATAATACTCCAATTTGTTTTCTTTAAGTATAAATGATGTAGTTACAAAAATGAAAATTAAGTTAAATTGTAGGTTTAAGCATATGTGGTAATAATTTGAATATATATTTTCGAATTATTTTTTCATGTGATCAAGCCAAGAAAAAATAAATAGGACTGAGAAAAGCTAAATTTTAGCATTTCCCAATCCTACCTTACAATTGTATTTATCATTGCTGTTTGTTACAAAGTTATATTAAATGCAATTATTTTATTTCCTTACTTTCCGCTAGTTCTTTGTACCAATATGCGCTCTTTTTAGGATAACGCTCTTGCGTTTCAAAATCGACATAAAATAGACCGTATCGTTTTTCATAACCATTTGACCAAGAAAATACATCCATGAGTGACCAAATGAAGTACCCTTTCACATTCGCACCATCACGAATAGCATCAGAAATGACTTCTAAATGTTTTTTCACATAATCTATACGTGCATCATCATCTACAGTTTTACGTTCCTCATCAAATTGGTCTTTATAACCAAGTCCGTTCTCAGTAATATAAATTTTATGGTAATTAGGATAATCTTTAACTACTCGCATGATTTGATCATATAAGCCTTTAGGATAAATCATCCAGTCCCAATCAGTACGTGGTACATCAACATCAAATTCACGTTGACCTACACCTTTAAGTTGATATTTAGAACCACCTTTATCACCAGTAGCATTATGTGTAATTTCAGATTCGCCATCGTAACCTCTCATCCAATCACTCATGTAGTAATTGATACCAAGGAAGTCATTTAAATCTTTAGCCGCTTCTAATACTTTATAATCCTCTTCTAGTATGTCTAATTTACCACCATTTACTGATAAAATGTGTTGAACGCCTTCCATAGTTTCACGAGAATATTTACCTAGATAAGTTGCATCTAAAATGAATTTGTTATGAATAATATCTTCTAATTCAGCCGCTCTAACATCTTCTGGATTAGTTGGATCATAAGGATATTTAGTTGGTAAAGCATGCACGACATCTATTTCACCACTATAGCCATTATCTTTAAACAATTTAACTGCTTTCGCATGTGCGACCATCATGTTGTGATGTGATTGAAACACTTTAGCAAAGTCGTATTTAATTCCAGGAGGGAATTTACCTACTAAATATTGGCCATCACCGATAGGGCCAATCTCATTAAATGTAGTCCAATAATTTACTTCTTCAAATTCTTCGAAACAGAATTTTGCATACTCAACAAAGTACTCAATTGTCTTACGATTTAAGAAATCACCATCACTATGTAGTGTCTCTGGTGTATCAAAGTGATGTAACGTTACAAATGGTTCTACATGTCTTCTATGACATTCTTTAAATAAATTATGATAGTATTCAACACCTTTAGGATTAACCTCACTATATCCTTTAGGGAATATTCGTGACCATGCAATCGAAATACGAATGCCATTCACACCAAATTTTTCACTTAATTCTAAATCAATAGGATATTTATTATAAAAATCACTTGCTGGTTCAGCTGTATACCAATAGTTTTCTTCAAGATAAGTGTCCCAGGCTACACGACCTTTTCCATCTGTTTGAGTCGCGCCTTCTGCTTGATAAGCTGCTGTTGCACCACCGAATATAAAATCTTCTGGTAATTTTTTCATTATACTTTCATCTCCTAATTATTTTTCAAATTGTTGTTGAACGAAGTCTAATGCTGCTTTGCCATCTCGAGTTAAATTAATGTATTCAACACCTTGTGTTTTAGCTAATTTAATACCTAGTCGATCTGTATCTTGTTTTATATCTTCATAGTTAGAAGCAACTTGAGGCGCTAAAATAATTAATTGATAGTCTTTCATAATATCCATATGTGCACCATAACCACCAGCTGCCGCTTTTACAGGTACCTGATATTCTTCTGCAGCCTTGTTTAACGCATTTGCAAGTAATCCACTTGTACCGCCACCGGCACATAAGACTAAAACGTTAGTTTGTTCGTTAATTGAATTTGATGAATTTTTAGCCGATACTTCCTCATCTGAAGGTGCTGATTCAGTTGTTGTCGTTTCATTTGCACCAGCAGTTGCTAAAATTGCATCTGCTTTTTTCGTATCAAAGTTTGCTGATACTTTTTCTTTTAATTCATTATTTACTTCTTTATTACCTCGTTCTTCTTCAAGAATTTGTTCATCATATACTTTTAAAAATGGATAATAAATCATAACATCAACTACAATTAATACAATTGCTAACACAAATGACCAAAATGCAAATCCTGTGCCCATCACAATACCAAGAGGACCTGGTGTCGTCCATGGTAAGAAGATGCTAAAACTGTTCATTTTAAGTACATCAACAAAGAATTTAAAGATCCATACGTTTACTATTGGTGCAAAAATAAATGGTATGAAAAATACTGGGTTTAATACGAGTGGTGCACCAAATAAAATTGGTTCATTTACTCCAAAGAATGTTGGTACAACTGATGCTCTACCAATTGCTTTATTTCGTTTTGATTTAGTTAACCACATAAACATAAATGGCACGACTAATGTAGCACCGGTACCCCCCATAGTTGCAACGAACATTTGTGTACCAGGTGTAATAATTTTATCTGCATGTTCTCCTGCTTGAATCAAATTTAAGTTTGTTTCAAGATTTGCATAAGTAATTGCAGCGATTGCTGGTTCAACAATAGATGGACCATGTATACCTACAAACCAGAAAAATGCGAAAGCACCGAAGATAAGTGTGACACCAATCCAGCCATCTGCCGCAGTAAATAATGGTTCAAAGATTTTTAATACGGCGTTCGCTACATTTGTATGAATAAATGTTCTTGATAATAAATCTAATGCATAAATAATGATAATAACCGCTGACAACGGGAAGATATCTTTAAATACCTGAGAAATATTTGGTGGCACTTCTTTAGGCATTTTTATTGTAATATTTCTTTTAATAAAGAAATTATAAACAATTACGGTAATAAAGGCTGAAATAAAGGCTGTTAATAATCCTTTTGTGCCCATAAATGCACTTAAAAATCCACCCTCTTTAATAGGATCTGCTGCTAAGAATAAAAACCCACTCATCGCAGCCATCATTGTAGAAATAAAGTTAATTTGATTGGTTTTATCTAATTTCCTGTTGTAGGAATCGGTTAAAGACTTAGCTGTAGTTCCAGCTACAATCAAACCAACAATTCCCATGGTATAGTTATATGGTTTCATCAATATACCTTCCATCGTTTTACTCCAAGTAAAACCAAACACGTTAGGTACATATGTGATTAAAATAAATATACTTAAGAACAAGATAATTGGAATTGCTGCAATAAATCCATCACGAATCGCTCTTAAATAAATATTACGAGATATTTTTTCAAAGAACGGCTTTCCTTTTTCTATCCATGCTATTAACTTATTCATAGGGGTCAGCGCCCTTTTTTGTATAATTCAATTAAATGCTTCATTAAATCTTTTAATAATAACGTTGTCATTAAATGGTCTTGACCGTGAATCATTGTAATACTAAATGCAATGTCATCACCTTGCGCTTCTTGAGCCAATAAGTTTGTTTGAGCTTTATGGGCATTTGCAATACATTCATTTGCTTCCTCAGTAAGTTGTTCAGCTTTATCAAAATCACCTTCATTAGCAGCGTTTAATGCCTCTAATAATTTCGAACGTGCATCTCCTGCATATGCGACAATTTCAAAACCAAGTAATTGTACTTCTTCTCTATTCATATGAATAACCTCCCCTAAGTTATTTTGCTTTCCAAGATGTTGCAGTTGTTTTTAGTACTTTATTTAAATCATCAATGTTTTTATATCCAGTTGTACGTAACCATTCTCTTGCAGCTTGTTCTCCTTGTTCAATATAAACTTTAACTGCACCAGACCATGTCGCACGCCCACATAACACACCATTGAAATGTGCACCTGCATCATGTGCAAATGTTAATGTTTCTTGGAATAATTCAGCTGATACACCAGCACTTAAATAAATATAAGGTAAATGTGTCGCTGCTTCTTGATCACGGAAATGTTGTGCTGCTTCTTCTTTTGTGTATACAACTTCACCCTCTGTAAATCCTTCGACAAAATTCATATTTACGGGTACTTCAACTTTAAGCACATCAACATTGAATCGATCTTCAGAGAATAACTTCATTGCTTCATTTACTTTACGAGGTTTTACTTTTGCAAATTCAGCACTTTTATTATCTGGAATATTATCATCATAAGTTAACACTTCTAAGAAAAATGGAATGTCTTCAGCAACACATTCTGAACCAATTCGTTCAATATAAGCTTTCTTTTGAATGTTAATCTCTTCTGAATCATCTACATCATAATAAAGTAAGAATTTAACTGCATTGGCACCCTGTTCTTTTAAACGTTTAGCAGACCATTCTACTAAGCAATCTGGTAAACGACCTTTTGCATTCACGTCATATCCAGTTTTTTCATATGCAAGTAATAAACCACACTCTTTATTACGTGCATCAGAAGCAGGTAACCCATATTCAGGATCTAAAAGAATAGAAGATGCATATTGTGTTAACTCTTATGATACAAGTACTTTTAATTGTTCAATTTGTTCAACTGTAGGAGGTTCTGTTTGATGTTCAGCCATCATTCTTTTTAATGCCCCACGTTGATCAAATGCTAAAGCTGAAATAATCCCATCTTGATTACTTAATTGTTCGATTGATGCTAGTTTTTGTTGTGATTTTGTCATGAATTACACCTCTATAACTTCAATTTGTTTGAATAGTTCTTTAAATTTATCTACATTAATATGACCTGTTTGATGCTCCATTGCATTTAACATTCCAAATGCATTAGCTTTTTTCAGTAAATCTTCATCGGATTGTTGATGAACAAGACCTGATGCAATACCTGCCACTGTAGAATCACCAGACCCTACAGGATTAACGACTTCTATTTTTGGAATATTTACTTTATAAAATGTTTGATGATGTTTAGCGAAAGCGCCATCGCCACCTAAAGAAACAATAATCCATTCAATACCTTTGAATATGGGTTGAGTAACCGCTTCTTTTAAACTATCGATATCTGTAGTGACAGTAGTGTCTAATAATTGAGATAATTCATCAATATTAGGTTTTATCACTGAAGGCTTATTTTCGCTCAACAATACATCCATTAATGATTGACCAGAACTATCTAAAATCGTAGGTAGACCTTGTTCATTAGCTAATTTCACAATATCAGCGTAGTAACTTGTATTAAGACCTTTAGGTAAACTTCCAGACATCGCTATAACATTAGCTCTTTTAAATAGTTCTAAAAGATGTGTTTTAAAGCTCTCTGCTTCTTCCTTGCCAATAGTTGGTCCTTGTTCGAGTATTTCAGTTTGTTGTCCTTCATGTAGAATAGCGATACAATTTCGTGTTTCTCCTTTTATTTTGAAGAAAGACTGTTCAATTTGAGCATCCATTAATTGTTCTTCAATAAATTGACCTAATGCGCCACCTAAAAAGCCACTTGCTAACACATTTTCGCCAAATTCTGATAATACACGTGTTACATTTAATCCTTTTCCTCCAGCAGTTTTACTCGTCTTTTTAACTCTATTCACAGTATCTAGATGAAACTGTTCTAATGGGTAAGAGATATCAACTGAAGGATTTAAAGTTAATGTTAGAATCATTTCACATCTTCCTTAATCGTGATATTTACCTTTGTCCCATTTTTCTAAGAATTCATCAAAGAAGTGAGGATTAGCTTGATTATCGTTATGTGCTTCCAAATGATTAATTTTAGCAATTAATTTTTTATTTTCTTCAGTAGGTTTGTATTCCGCTTTAATAAATGCATCAACGATATCGAAAATAAATAATTCACCTGCTACTTTACCGCCGAAACTAACAACATTAGCATTCAATTCTTCTTTTGAATAAAGTGCTGATGTCATATCACGTACTAATGCTGTTCTTACACCTGGGACTTTGTTTGCTGCATTACTAATACCAACGCCAGTACCACAAATACATACGCCTAAATCTGCTTCTCCACTAGCAACTTTTTCTCCTACTTTTTTACCGAAGATAGGATAATGTGTACGTGTAAAATCATACGTACCTACATCAATAACTTCGTGTCCTTGAGCTTTTAAATGTTGTGAAACTTCCATTTTTGTATCAGTTACAATGTGATCGCAACCTATAGCAATTTTCATTATTTATTCCTCCAATTAGCACATTTTATTTAACATATCTACACGGATTTGGTGACGTCCGCCATCATAGTGTCCATTTACAAATTCTTTAGCAATATTTTTTGCTAATGTATCGCCTACAATTTCAGAACCCATTGTAATCATGCGTGCATTGTTGTGACTACGTGTCATATATGCTGAACGTTCATCTGATACTTCAGCAGCAATCATTCCTTTTACTTTTGTAGCGACAATAAAACTACCTGCACCATAAGCATCCACTGCAATTCCTAAATTATCATCGTTCTTTTGTACTTCGTGTACAACTGCTAATGTTGAATCAACAAAGTCTAATTCTTTTCCTTCTGTTACATCTACTACATCATGGTTATTTTCTTTTAAAAATGTTTTTATAACATCTTTAAGACGTTGACCAGCGACATCTGAACCAATAAAAATTGTCATAATGATTCTCCTTTGAAAATAAGATAATTAAACACATGTGTTTGAAAAAGCGCTTTCAAATCTTTACACCTAAATTATAAACATAAACAAACAAATAATCAACAATAAATGTTCGAATGTTGTTTAAAATTTTGTTTTTTTAAACAAAACATTTCATTTTTATGTTTAATTACGTTCAATTATCTAAAAAAATACCAAGATTGTTTAAATAAACAATCTTGGTATCATTCAATTAATGTATCACTTCTGTATAAGCTTTTAATTTTTGTACATTATCTTCATCATTTTTATCTACAACAACTGCTGTTAAATCTTCTAAATGACATAATTGGGTAAAATCTTCTTTTCCAATTTTTGAAGTATCAATTAATAAGTATTTTTCAAGTGAACGATGAAGTGCAAGTTGTTGTGTATACGCTTCGTCAATTGTAGAAGTGAGCACATCTGCATCTTTTATTCCATTACAACTAAAAAACATTTTACTAAATCGTTTTGTTTTAAGAAGCGTATTCGTCATTTCACCTACAAATGATTCAGTAAGTTCTCTCATTTCTCCACCTAATAAGTAAACTTTAAAATTTAGCGAACGCTTTTCAAATAATATTTGAAATACTGGAAAACAATTCGTAATCACTGTTAATGACTCTCGATCTATTAATTGAGCCAGTAACTCGATTGTTGTTCCAGGTCCCAAAAAAATCGTATCGTTTTCTTCAATTAAGTTAACAGCTTTCCTTGCGACAGCACGTTTTTCATCAATATTCTCTGTGTGCTTTTCTTGATGAGACTTTTCTTTAATTTGAAAAGCTGAATTACTACGTGCACCGCCATGTATTTTAGTTAGTAATCCTTTTTCTTCTAGTTCAGCTAAATCACGACGTACTGTCATATCAGATACGTTAAGTTCCTCAACGATTTCATTCGTCCTAACCGTTCCTTTTTGATTTACGAGTTTAGTAATTTCTTCTAAACGATCGTATTTATTCATTCAAATTCTCACATCCAACTCTATTTTATTAAAAAGTTCTTTTTATAAGAACAATTGATTTTTTATAAAGATTTTAAACGCAATTTCATTCTATACTATTATATGTTTTAACACTATTATTTATTGTTTTTCAACATTCGTTGCTTCTTGAAAACTAGAAAATAAATAGCAAAATATGTTGTAATAATAGTATAAGATTTATTTTTAAAAAAAACTATACAGTATTGATGATAAATGAGGTGCTCCGATTGGGTAATAAAATCGAAAAATTAAAAGAAATTGTTGATAAATCAAACAAAATTGTATTCTTTACTGGTGCAGGTGTATCGGTTGCAAGTGGTATACCTGATTTCCGTTCAATGGGTGGATTATTTGATGAAATTTCAAAAGAGGGTTATTCACCTGAATATTTATTAAGTGTTGATCATTTAAATGATAATAAAGAAAGCTTTATCGACTTTTATCATAAACGACTACTAGTAGCAGATAAAAAACCTAACATCGTCCATGAGTGGATTGCAGAGTTAGAAAAAGAAGGCAAATCTTTAGGTGTGATTACCCAAAATATCGATGGGTTACATGAAGATGCCGGAAGTGAACATATTGATGAAATTCATGGTACACTGAATCGCTTTTATTGCATCAATTGTGGAAAAGAATATACGAAATCATATGTTATGGGACACAAATTAAGATATTGTGAGAACTGTGGTGATGTGATTCGCCCTGATATCGTATTATACGGTGAAATGCTCGATCAACCTACTGTTTTTAGAGCATTAGATAAAATCCAAAAAGCAGATACTGTCATTGTGCTAGGTTCATCTTTAGTCGTACAACCTGCTGCAGGCTTTATTTCTAACTTTACAGGAGACAATCTTGTAATTATTAATAGAGACGCTACATCGTATGATAGACAAGCAGATTTAGTCATTCATAACGATATGACAGAAGTTGTTGAGGAAGTATTTAAAAAATAAATATAAAGTTCAAAAGCTAGAGTTTTTATGAATCTCTAGCTTTTATTGCATACAAAAAAGCACTTCTCGAAATTGAAAAGTGCTTTAAACATTTCAGTTGAACACAAATTGCTGACGCAATTTGCATACAGAACTTGTAAGCAAACAAGTTTGCAACAATTCCAGCATTAACGTTTTGAGAATTGTGGAGAACGACGTGCTTTTTTAAGACCTGGTTTTTTACGTTCTTTCATACGTGGGTCACGAGTTAATAGACCTGCGCGTTTTAAAGAACCTCTGTATTCAGGATCTGCTTCTAATAATGCACGTGCGATTCCGTGACGGATAGCTTGTGCTTGTCCAGTGAAACCACCACCGTGTACGTTAACTAATACATCATAGTTACCTTTAGTTTCTGTAACATCAAATGGTTGGTTTAAGTCTAAGATTAATGATTCGAATGGTAAGTACTCACGTACGTCACGTTCGTTAACTGTGATATTACCTTCACCTGGTACTAAACGTACACGTGCTACTGAGTTTTTACGACGGCCTGTGCCTCTATATTCAACTTGTGCCAATGTAATTTCCTCCTTCTAATTAACCACGTAACTCGTAGTTTTCTGGTTGTTGTGCAGCGTGTGGATGTTCAGCGCCACCATATACAAATAATTTTTTACCTTGTTTTTCACCTAAACGTGAACTTGGTAACATACCTTTGATTGAAGTTTCAAGTAAACGTTCTGGATTATTACGTTTTAACTCACCAGCTGTAACTGATTTGATACCGCCTGGGTGGTTTGAGTGACGATAATAAATTTTATCTGATTCTTTTTTACCAGTTAATTCGATTTTAGCAGCGTTAATGATGATTACATAATCACCAGTGTCAACGTGTGGTGTATAAGTTACTTTATTTTTACCGCGTAAGATAGATGCTACTTCAGATGATAAACGACCTAATGTTTGGCCTTCAGCATCAATAACATACCATTTGCGCTCAATGTTTGATTCATTTGCCATAAATGTTTGACGCATAATAATTGTCCTCCTAAAAATAAATGCTTCGTTTTAGATTACAGGTACGTATCGCAGTCGAACCTACGAACGAGGCCTGCAATCTATTCATTCTGTTACGATTTTCAAAGCGTAAATGTTCATTTATTTTATTCCTGTATAATTTGCTTATATATCTTGTAACACAATAAGTTTCCGGGGCTTATCATGGGGTGGATATAAAACAATACCGTTAACTATGTTATATTTTATAGCTCCGTTTGTCAATGCAATTTAGTCATTTTGTAATGATTTTTTACGATGAATTTTAATATTGTCTCCAAAGTCTGTTGTTAAGTCTTTTTCTGTTAAATATATCTTCTCTAAATAGAGACCTTCTGCAGGTGCTGTAAATGGTACACTATCTCTATTTTTTTCATTTAATAGCGTTGACACTTCACTTGCATGACGCTTACCTTTTCCTACTTCAATTAGAAACGCTACTAACACGCGAACCATATTATATAAAAAGCCTGACCCTGTCACAACATAGTCAAACCCTTCATCTGTTTGGATGATTTCACTTTGATATAACGTACGTACTTTGCTTTCGACTTCAGTCTTTTGAGAGCAGAATCCTGTAAAATCATGTGTTCCAATGAAATGTTTTGCAGCTTCGTTCATTTTTGAATAATTTAAATCTTCCTTAATAAATGTCTTTAAGCCACTTTCAAAAGGATTACGATGCGTTGCTTGATATACTTTATAACGATATCGCTTGCCTAGACAGTCATAACGACAATGAAAATGATCATCAACTTGTTGAACTTCTTTGACGTATATATCATCAGGTAGAGCACTATTCATCGCATACTTCCATTGCTGTAATTCAATATTTAAGTCTGTATCAAAATGAAAAAATTGTTCATACGCATGTACACCTCTGTCCGTACGACTAGAAGGATGAATGCGAACATGTCGCCGATGCATACGCTTCAATATCTTTTCAAATTGTTGTTGCACAGTTCTTCCTTGCTGTTGAATTTGAAACCCTAGAAATTGACTTCCTTGATAAGAAATATTAACGAGTATACGCACTGTATTACACTCCAATATATTTTAATACTAATAATACTATGGCTATTGGGATGATACTTATTAAGCACATCGTGTCTCCAATATGCCATTGTAGCTTTCTATAACTTGTTCGATTTACATTAGCATCATAACCACGTACTTCCATAGCGATTGCTAATTCCTCCGCTCTTTGAAAAGCTGAGATAAATAATGGAATCATTAAAGGAATAAATGCTTTTATACGTGTCATTATGCCACCCGAACTTAACTCAGAACCTCGTGATTTTTGAACTAGTATGATTTTATCTAATTCATCCATTAAAGTTGGAATGAATCTTAAAGCGATTGACATAATCATGCTTAATTGATGAACAGGCAATTTAAACCATTTTAATGGCGTTAGCAATTTTTCAAAAGCATCTGTTAAATCGATTGGACTCGTTGATAGCGTCATTATTGTTGCAACCATAACAATTGTGATGAGACGTAATGAAATAAAGATACCTTCTAAAATACCAGCACTATCAATTTTAATAATTCCAAAATCAACTAATCTTGTACCACCGTGTGTGAAGAAGATATGCATGAAGAATGTGAATATAGTAAAAATAAATATTGGTGTTAACCCTTTTATTAAAAACCATAATTTAATCTTCGCTAAAAACATAAACATTAGAATTAATAAAATAATCCACCCAAACGTTGCAAAAGAATGAGCAAAAAATATTAAAATAATAAACATAAATACAAATAAAACTTTAGCTCGTGGATCTAGATGATGAATTACAGAGTTATTAGGTAAATATCTACCTATAATTAATTTATTCTTCATGATGTTGCCACTCCTGGTACATACTTACAAATTCCTTCTCAGTAAGTGCGGTTGTCTTATATTTAATACCATGTTTAATTTCAATATCACGTTGTAACTGAACAATATCTGGTAAGGCTATATGCCACTCTTCAAGTTTACTACCTTGTCTAAACAACTCTTTTGGTGTGACTTGCTCGATAATATTTCCATCATTCATCACGATAATTTCTTCAGCATATTTCGCAACTTCATTCATATCATGAGATACAAGTATGATTGTTTTATTTTGTTTTAGCTGTATTTCTTTAAATAGCTCCATTACTTGTTGACGGCTCTTTGGGTCTAATCCAGCAGTAGGTTCATCTAAAACAATAACATCCGGGTTCATAGCTAAGATTGAAACAATTGCAATTTTACGCATTTGGCCACCAGACATCTGGAATGGTGACAAAGACATAACATTTCTTGGAAAACCTAACTCTAACAATAAACCAAAAGCTCTTTCTTTCACTTCTTCAACATTCATTCCAAAATTCTTAGGTCCAAACTCAATTTCTCTTTCAATATTATCTTCAAATAATTGTGATTCAGGAAATTGAAAAACTAACCCAACTTTTTGTCTGATTGGTCTAATAAATTTATCTTTAGTTTTAGAATGAATCATAAGTTCATCATGCTCAATATTGCCATTAGTAGGTTTTAATAACCCATTGAAATGCTGAATTAAAGTTGATTTTCCACTTCCAGTTTGTCCAACAATTGCATAGTATTTACCCTGCTCAATAGTTAAATTAATGTGGTCTAACGCTTTATACTCATATGGTGTACCCTGTTGATAGGTGTAGGTAACATCATTAAACTTAATTTTCATAGCTTTTCGACCAACCCTTCGTAAGTAATAAAGTGGTCATCAAATCCTAAAAGTTGATTAATTTTCATTGAGAAAGGTAAATCTAGTCCAATTTCTTGTAACATTTTTATATCTTTAAATATTGTTTGTGGATTTCCTTCTTTATAAACTGTTCCTTGATTCATTACTATGACATGATCACCTTCAAGCGCCTCAGTTAAGTCATGCGTAATCGAAATAATTGTTACATCTTTAGTTGCTTTAACTTCTTGTATTAAACTCATCAATGATTTCTTGGCTTGAGGGTCTAACATAGATGTCGCTTCATCTAATATAATGACTGAAGGACTTAATGCTAACACACCTGCAATAGCTACTCTTTGCTTCTGTCCTCCTGATAATGAATGTGGTTCACTATCAGCATAATCGGTCATTCCAACGTCACTAATAGATTGTGCTACTATTTCTTTCATTTTTTCAGTTGGAACAGCGTGGTTCTCTAAACCAAACGCAACATCGTATTTAACAATCGAACCTACAAATTGATTTTCTGGATTTTGGAAGACAATTCCAACGTGTTCTCGTATATCTTTGAAACCATTATTGGAGATTGGTGATTGATTGAAAAAAATCGTACCATTGGTCGCAATTTCAATACCAACTATTAATTTAGCTATTGTTGATTTTCCTGACCCATTATGTCCAACAATTGAAGTCCATTGATTTTTAGGAATCTTAAAGGATACATTATTTAATGTGAAGGCTGCATCGCCTTGATATTGAAAGTCAACTTGCTTAAGTTCAATAATATTAGTGTTATTCGCCTCCACTAGAATCCCTCCTAAAACTTTGTACTAGTATAGTTTACATGAATATGGATTGAATGTATATTATTGTTTTATTTCATTTTTTCAAAATAAAAAAGGGCCGGACAGAATTCATTTCGAATCCATTGTCCCGCCCCCTATTAAAGATGACTAAAACTGAAAAAATAAATAAAAACTTTCATTTCGGTCAACTAATGCGATTTTTCAATATAAACTATGACCATTTGAGTTCTTAGTATTATACATAATAATTTTTTGGTTGAATAGAAACTAATTGCTTCTTTGAAAATAAAAAAGCGCGCACCCCATCATATTTTAGTTGAGTTCACGCTTTGAAATATATTTAATTGATGGGGCACTCTGAGCTAGACAATATTTGTATGTGGCAAACATTATCGTTGCACTCATTTGCTTTACATATAAGTAGTTAGTGTATTTATATCTTGAATTAATCTACTAATTCGATGATAACTGATTCAGCACCGTCTCCGCGACGAGGACCTACTTTAAGAATACGAGTGTAACCACCTTGACGTTCTGTATAACGTTCAGCAATTTCACCGAATAATTTTTGAAGTGCAGTTTGTGTAGTTTCATCTTCATTTAAGATTTCAACATTACGTAATGTTTTTGCAGCATTACGACGAGAAGCTAAATCTCCTTTTTTACCTAAAGTGATTAATTTCTCAACAACACTACGAACTTCTTTTGCACGAGCTTCTGTAGTTTCAATGCGCTCACTAACGATAAGTGAAGTAGCTAAGTCACGTAACATAGCTTTACGTTGATCAGAAGTACGACCTAATTTTCTGTAACCCATGAGTTGACCTCCTTTAACTTATTAATCTTCTTTTCTTAATCCTAATCCTAAATCTTCTAATTTATATTTAACTTCTTCTAGAGATTTACGACCTAAATTACGAACTTTCATCATATCAGCTTCAGATTTATCAGCTAACTCTTGAACTGAATTGATTCCTGCACGTTTTAAACAGTTGTATGAACGTACTGATAAGTCTAATTCTTCAATAGACATTTCAAGTACTTTTTCTTTTTGATCTTCTTCTTTTTCAATCATGATTTCAGCATTTTGAGCTTCATCTGTAAGACCTACAAAAATATTTAAATGTTCATTCAAAATCTTAGCAGCTAATGATACTGACTCTTGTGGAGTGATTGAACCATTAGTCCAAACATCTAAAGTTAATTTATCAAAATCACTATTTTGACCGACACGTGTGTTTTCAACTGTATAGTTAACACGTTCAACTGGTGAGTATAGTGAATCAACAGGAATTACACCGATTGGTAAATCACTAGTATTATTTTGTTCTGCTAATGCGTAACCTCTACCCTTATTAGCAACTAGACGAATTTTTAAATGTCCACCTTTAGACACTGTTGCGATTTTAAGTTCTGGATTTAGAACTTCTACATCACTATCGTGAGTAATGTCACTTGCAGTAACTTCGCCTTCATCTCGAACATCGATTTCTAATGTTTTATCTTCTTCAGAATAAATTTTAAGTGCTAATTTTTTGATGTTCATAATAATTGTAGAAACATCTTCAACAACATTATCTATAGCTGAGAATTCGTGTAAAACACCTTCGATTTCAATGTACTTAACGGCTGCACCTGGTAATGAAGATAGTAGGATACGACGTAAGGAGTTTCCTAGTGTAGTACCGTAGCCACGTTCTAGTGGTTCAACAACGAACTTACCGAATTTAGCATCTTCACTAATTTCAATTGTCTCAATTCTAGGTTTTTCAATTTCTATCATTTACAAAAATCCTCCTTAATTACGTCGACTTAATTTTAAACTGTTTCGCTCAGTGACCTGTAACAATAACAATCTATTATAAATTAGACGCGACGACGTTTTGGTGGACGACAACCGTTATGAGGTACTGGAGTAACGTCTCTGATTGCAGTTACTTCTAAACCAGCTGATTGTAATGCACGGATAGCTGATTCACGACCTGGTCCAGGTCCTTTTACTGTTACTTCAACAGTTTTTAAACCATGTTCCATTGCAGATTTTGAAGCAGTTTCAGAAGCCATTTGAGCTGCGAATGGTGTTGATTTTTTAGATCCTTTGAAACCTAATGCACCAGCTGATGACCAAGATAAAGCATTACCAAATTCATCAGTGATAGTTACGATTGTATTGTTGAATGTTGAACGGATGTGAGCCACACCATTTTCAATATTCTTTTTAACTCTACGTTTACGAGATACTTGTTTACGTGCCATTTATATTTGCCTCCTTTACCTATTATTTTTTCTTGTTAGCTACAGTTTTTACTGGGCCTTTACGAGTACGTGCGTTGTTTTTAGTTTTTTGACCACGAACTGGTAAACCACGACGGTGACGGATACCACGGTATGAAGAAATTTCCATTAAACGTTTAATGTTTAAGTTTTGTTCACGACGTAAGTCACCTTCAACTTTATAACTGTCAACAACTTCACGAATACGACCTAATTCATCATCTGTTAAATCTTTTACACGTGTGTCTGCTGATACGTTAGCTTCTTCAACGATTTTTTTAGCTGTTGAAGTACCAATACCATATACATATGTTAATGAGATAACAATGCGTTTTTCACGTGGGATATCTACTCCTGCAATACGTGCCATATATATTTACACCTCTCTTTTATTAACCTTGTCTTTGTTTGTGCTTAGGATTGTCACAAATTACCATTACTTTACCTTTACGTTTAATGACTTTACATTTTTCGCAAATTGGTTTAACTGATGGTCTTACTTTCATTTTTATACCTCCCTATATTATGGAGTGACGATTATTTATAACGATAAGTAATTCTACCGCGTGATAAATCATACGGAGACATTTCTACAGTTACTTTGTCGCCAGGTAGAATACGAATATAATTCATTCTAATTTTACCACTTACGTGAGCTAAAATCTCATGACCATTTTCTAATTCTACTTTAAACATAGCATTTGGTAAAGTATCTAATACTGTACCTTCTAATTCAATTACATCTTGTTTCGCCATTGATTAACTTCCTCCCTTTTTACAATAGTAAGGTAATCGTCAATAGACAACTTCAACGATACGAATCTAATATAGTGACTAGTTAAAATAAGTTTAACAAAATGCGGGAATTATTATCGTCATTCGACACTCAGAAAATTAATTCTTGCCAGAGAAACCTAATCAAATTCACATAAATCTAGACCGTATTTAGTTGATCTATTTTAATTGATCTAAGATATCAATGACATCTTTGGTTACATCGTCAATATCTTTCGCACCATCAATGTTTTTTAGCACACCTTTTTCATTATAGTACTCTAAAATAGGTTTTGACTGTTTAACATTAACGTTTAAACGATTAGATACTGTTTCAGGATTATCATCTTCGCGTTGATAGAGCTTTCCACCATCGATATCACAAATACCATCAACCTTTGGAGGATTAAATACAAGATGATAAGTCGTACCACATTTTTCACAGATACGACGACCTGTAAGACGATTCATTAATTCTTCCTCAGGAACTTCGATGTTAATGACAGCATCGGTGTTTCTACCAAGCTCAGACATAATATCATTTAACGCCTCAGCTTGATCGATTGTTCTTGGGAAGCCATCTAATAAAAATCCTTTTTTTGCATCGTCTTCAGATATTCTTTCTTTAACGATACCTACAGTAACTTCATCAGGGACTAATTCTCCACGATCCATGTAAGATTTAGCTTCTTTTCCTAAATCTGTTTCATCTTTAATCGCTTTTCTGAACATGTCACCAGTAGATATATGTGGTATTGGGAATTTCTTAACAATTTCACTCGCTTGAGTTCCTTTACCTGCGCCAGGTAAACCCATTAAAATGATATTCATAAATTGCCCTCCTACAAATTATCTACCACCAAAGCCTTTATATTCTTTTTGACTCACTTGAGCTTCAAGTGATTTCATAGTTTCAATTGCGACACCAATTACGATTAATAAACTTGTACCACCAATTTGTATAGATTGAGGTAAACTCATGAATTTAGTCGCTAATATTGGTAATATCGCAATGACTGCTAAGAAAATAGAGCCGACAAAAGTTAAGCGATAAAGTACTTTAGTAATATATTTTTTAGTTTGTTCACCAGGTCTAATACCTGGAACGTAACTACCTTGTTTCTTCAAGTTATCAGCCATTTTTTCAGGATTAACTTGAACAAAGGCATAGAAATACGTAAATGCGATAATTAATACTACATAAACAATCATGCCATAAGTGTTTGAAGGGTTAGCATATTCAGATATAGTTTGCGCCCAATCAGCTTTAGGGAAGAACAATGTTAATGTTCTTGGCAATAAGAAAAATGCCATCGCAAAGATTACTGGAATCACCCCTGCAGAGTTAACTTTTAAAGGTAGATAAGTTGCTTGTGATCCTAATCTTTGTGCAGACTGTTTTTTAGCATATTGGATAGGAATTTTACGTTTCGCTTCTAGTACATAAATAGCACCAATTGTGAGTAAAACTAATCCTACTATTAAACCAATAACCTTTAACCATGCCAATGTAGTATCATCATTACCAACGAATGCTTGTTGCACGAATTGAATAATTGATGAAGGCAAAGTTGATAAAATACCCGCAAAGATAATGATAGAAATACCATTACCGACTCCGAATTGAGTGATTTGATCACCAAGCCAAATTAGAAATGCAGTTCCTGCTGTTAAAACAACGGCAATCAATAAATAACTCATAATAGATTGGTGAATAATTAATTTACCACCTAAATAGTTATTAAATTGGAATGCCATACCAATTGACTGTATAAAAGCCAAAATGATAGCGAAATAACGTGTTACATTGCTAAGCTTTCTTTTACCTACTTCACCTTGTTTCGCCCATTCAGAGAATTTCGGAACAATATCCATTTGTAGTAATTGCATTACGATAGATGCGGTGATGTAGGGCATGATGCCCATAGCAAATATTGAAAAGTTCTTTAAGGCTCCGCCACCAAACGTATTAAGAAGAGCGGCGACTCCTTGATCAGAACCTTGTTGTTCAAAAGGCTCAGGGTTAACACCTGGAGCCGGAATGTAAGTTCCTATTTTGAATATAACTAACATTGCTAAGGTAAAGAAAATCTTGTTTCGAACTTCTTTAGTTTTAAAGAAGCTCACAAGCGTTTGAAACATTAGATCACCTCGTGTGCTCCACCTTTTGCATCAATTGCTTCTACTGCTGAAGCTGAGAATTTATGAGCTTTCACTGTCAATTTTTTATCAAGTGAGCCATTACCTAGTACTTTGATACCAGATTTTTCATTCTTAACTACACCAGTTTCAACTAATAAAGCTGGAGTTACTTCAGTACCATCTTCAAATTTATTAAGTTGGTCTAAGTTAACAATAGCATATTCTTTACGATTAATGTTAGTGAAACCACGTTTTGGTAAACGACGGAATAAAGGTAATTGTCCACCTTCAAATCCAGGTCTTACGCCACCACCTGAACGTGCTTTTTGACCTTTTTGTCCGCGACCACTAGTTTTACCGTTACCAGAACCAGCACCACGGCCAACGCGGTTACGTACATGACGTGAACCTTCAGCTGCTTTTAACTCATGTAATTTCATTATATAGGCACCTCCTTAATTATTTTTCTTCTACTGTCAATAAGTGTCTAACTTTGTTGATTTGCCCACGGATAGCAGGGTTATCTTCAACTACTACTGAACTATTAGTCTTTTTTAGACCTAAAGCTTCAACAGTTTTACGTTGTGTTTCAGGACGACCAATAACACTACGAGTGAGGGTAATTTGTAATTTAGCCATTATCTATTTTCCCTCCTTAATTATATAATTCTTCTACTGATTTGCCGCGTAATTTAGCAACATCTTCAGCATTTTTAAGGTTTTGTAAACCATTGATTGTAGCACGAACCATATTGATTGGTGTGTTAGATCCTAATGATTTACTTAAGATATCAGTGATACCTGCTAATTCTAATACGGCACGAACTGGACCACCAGCGATAACTCCTGTACCAGGTGCAGCTGGTTTCATGAATACGCTACCTGAACCATAACGGCCAGTGATAGTGTGAGGAGTAGTTCCTTCAACACGTGGAACAACTACTAAATCTTTTTTAGCTGCTTCAACAGCTTTTTTGATAGCTTCAGGTACCTCTTGAGCTTTACCAGTACCGAAACCTACACGACCATTTTTGTCTCCAACTACTACTAATGCAGTGAAACGGAAACGACGACCACCTTTAACAACTTTAGCAACACGGTTGATTGTTACAACGCGTTCTTCAAATTCTTTCGTTTCTTCTTCTCTACGAGCCATGTATTTGTCCCTCCTTTAAATTAAAATTCTAATCCGCTTTCTCTAGCAGCTTCTGCTAAAGCTTTTACACGACCATGGTATAAGTAACCGCCACGATCAAATACGATTTCTTTAATACCTTTGTCTGATGCTTTTTTAGCAATTGCTTCGCCTACTTTAGTAGATAAATCTACTTTAGAAGTTGAATCGCTTGCGATATCTTTATCTTTTGATGAAGCTTGAACTAAAGTTTCGCCTTTAACATCATCGATAATTTGTGCATAAATGTGTTTGTTTGAACGATATACATTTAAACGTGGTTTTTCAGCTGTACCTGATAATTTAGTACGCACACGAGCATGTCTTTTCAAACGCACTTTGTTTTTATCAATTTTACTGATCATTGTATTACTCCTTTCTTAAGAGAGTTATCTATTATTTACCTGTTTTACCTTCTTTACGGCGAACATATTCACCTTGGTAACGGATACCTTTTCCTTTGTAAGGTTCTGGAGGTCTTACTGAACGGATATTAGAAGCAATTGCTCCAACTTGTTCTTTAGATACACCAGATACTCTAACAGTTGTGTTTTTC
Source organism: Staphylococcus sp. AtHG25 (assembly GCF_003217445.1). Taxonomy (NCBI): domain Bacteria; kingdom Bacillati; phylum Bacillota; class Bacilli; order Caryophanales; family Staphylococcaceae; genus Staphylococcus; species Staphylococcus sp. AtHG25. Next base: position 46,117 of record NZ_QJSN01000003.1, read on the forward strand.
TCTACTGCGAAAGTAATGCCATCTTCAGCTTTAATTTCAACAGGGTGAGAGTAACCAACGTTTAATACTAAGTCACTACCTTGCATTTGAGCACGGTAACCTACACCAACAAGCTCAAGTGTTTTTTCGAAACCTTGAGAAACACCTTGTACCATATTATTTAATAAAGCACGAGTTGTACCATGAACTGTTCTATCTTCTTTAGACTCAGTAGGTCTTACAACTTCGATAGTGTTTTCTTCTTGTTTGAAAGTCATTCTTTCGTTAAATGTTCTAGTTAATTCACCTTTTGGACCTTTTACAGTAGCAGTATGACCATCAAAAGTTACTGTAACGTCGCTAGGGATGTCAATAATTTTCTTACCAACACGACTCATGTTATGGCACCTCCTTATTTATTATTACCAAACGTATGCGATAATTTCTCCGCCAACGTTACGTTTTCTAGCTTCTTTGTCAGTGATAACACCTTCAGAAGTTGAAACTAATGCAATACCTAAACCATTTAATACTTTAGGTACTTCGTTTGCTTTAGCATATACACGTAAACCAGGTTTAGAGATACGTTTTAATCCTGTGATAACACGTTCATTGTTTTGACCATATTTTAAGAATAAACGAATAATACCTTGTTTATCATCTTCAACGTATTCTACGTTTTTAATGAAACCTTCACTTTTTAAGATTTCAGCAATTTGTTTTTTAATGTTAGACGCAGGTAATTCTAATTTCTCGTGACGCACCATGTTTGCGTTTCTTACACGAGTAAGCATATCTGCGATTGGATCTGTCATTGTCATTGATTGTTGCCTCCTTTCAGACTCTTATATATTACCAGCTAGCTTTACGTACGCCAGGGATTTGCCCTTTGTAAGCTAATTCACGGAAACAAATACGGCATAATTTGAATTTACGATATACAGAATGTGGACGACCACAACGTTCACAACGAGTATATTCACGTACTGCATATTTTTGTTTTTTCTGTTGCTTAGCAACCATAGAAGTTTTAGCCACTTAATTAGCCTCCTTTTAGAGATTATTTACGAAATGGCATACCGAAGTTTGTTAACAATTCACGAGCTTCCTCGTCAGTGTTAGCAGTTGTTACGATAACAATATCCATTCCTCTTACTTTACTTACTTTATCATAGTCGATTTCTGGGAAAATTAATTGTTCTTTAATTCCTAAAGTGTAGTTACCACGACCATCGAATGCTGTTTTAGAAACACCTTGGAAGTCACGTACACGAGGTAATGAAACTGCGATTAATTTATCTAAGAATTCATACATTCTTTCTCCGCGAAGTGTAACTTTCGCACCGATTGGCATACCTTCACGTAAACGGAATGTTGCAACTGATTTTTTTGCTTTTGTTACTAATGGTTTTTGACCAGTGATTAATTCTAATTCTTCTACAGCGGTATCTAACACTTTAGAGTTTTGAACTGCATCACCTACACCCATATTTACAACGATTTTTTCGATTTTTGGTACTTCCATTACAGAATTATAGTTGAATTTTTTTACTAAGTTTTCAGTAACTTCAGTATTGTATCTTTCTTTTAAACGGTTCAAAGTGGATCCTCCTTTCAACTAGTTATTAATTATTAGTTTTGATTTCTTCGCCAGATTTTTTAGCGATGCGAACTTTTTTACCATCAACAAATTTGTAACCAACACGAGTAGGTTCGTTTGTATTAGGATCTAATAATTGTACGTTAGAAACATGGATTGCTGCCTCTGTTTCTAAGATTCCACCTTCAGGATTTAATTGAGTTGGTTTTTGGTGTTTTTTAATAACATTAACACCTTCCACAACGACACGGTCTTTTTTAGGTTCAGTAGCAATTACTTTACCTTCTTTACCTTTGTCTTTACCTGCGATAACTTTTACGTTGTCACCTTTTTTGATATGCATGTGGGCACCTCCTTAAATGATTTGGTTTTTATAAATTAAAGTACTTCTGGTGCTAATGAAACGATTTTCATGAAGTTACCTTCACGTAATTCACGAGCAACAGGACCAAAGATACGAGTACCACGTGGGCCTTTGTCATCACGAATAATGACACATGCATTTTCATCAAACTTGATATAAGAACCATCATTACGGCGAACGCCTGATTTAGTTCTAACGACAACAGCTTTGACTACGTCACCTTTTTTAACAACGCCACCTGGTGTTGCATTTTTAACAGTACATACGATAACATCGCCGATGTTCGCTGTTTTGCGACCAGATCCACCTAATACTTTAATTGTAAGAACTTCACGAGCACCAGAGTTGTCTGCTACTTTTAAACGAGTTTCTTGTTGGATCATTAGTTAAACCTCCCTTATCTCTAATCTTGTATTAAATAATTACTGACTCTTCAACAATTTCTACTAAACGAAAACGTTTTGATGCTGATAAAGGACGAGTTTCTTGAATTTTAACAATGTCTCCTAATTTAGCTGAATTGTTTTCATCATGAGTTTTGTATTTTTTAGAGTATTTTACACGTTTACCGTATAATTTGTGTGTTTTGTAAGTTTCAACTAATACAGTGATAGTTTTGTCCATTTTGTCTGAAACAACTTTACCTACATAAACTTTACGATCGTTTCTTTCACTCACTTTTGTAACCTCCTCTTTCGAATTTATTATTGATTAGCTTTGCTTTCTTCGATTTCTCTTTCACGAGCAACAGTTTTTAGACGTGCAATTGTTTTTCTAACTGTACGAATACGTGCAGTTTCCTCTAATTGACCTGTAGCTAACTGAAAGCGTAGGTTAAAAAGTTCTTCTTTTGAAGATTTGATTTGTTCTTCGATTTCTGAAGTGGTTAAGTCTCTAATTTCCTTAGCTTTCATTTGTTTCACCACCCAATTCTTCACGTTTTACAAACTTAGTTTTCACTGGAAGTTTGTGACTTGCTAAACGTAATGCTTCACGAGCAACTTCTTCTGATACGCCTGCAACCTCGAATAAAATTCTACCTGGTTTTACAACAGCGATCCAGCCTTCAACGGCACCTTTACCAGCACCCATACGTACTTCTAAAGGTTTTTTAGTGTATGGTGTATGTGGGAAGATTTTAATCCAAACTTTCCCGCCACGTTTCATGTAACGTGTCATAGCAATACGAGCAGATTCGATTTGACGAGATGTGATCCAAGATGTTGTAGTAGCTTGTAATCCATACTCACCAAATGTTACATAATTACCGCCTTTTGAACGACCAGTTGTTTTAGGACGATGTTGACGACGATATTTAACACGTTTTGGTAGTAACATTATTATTTTCCTCCTTCACTAGTATTCTTAGTAGGAAGAACTTCACCACGATAAATCCATACTTTAACACCTAATTTACCGTAAGTAGTGTCTGCTTCAGCATGTGCATAATCGATGTCAGCACGTAAAGTATGAAGTGGAACAGTTCCTTCTGAATATTGTTCAGCACGAGCAATGTCAGCTCCGCCTAAACGACCTGATACTTGAGTTTTGATACCTTTAGCACCAAGTTTCATAGCTCTTGAAATAGCTTGTTTTTGTACACGACGGAATGAAGCACGGTTTTCTAATTGACGTGCAATATTCTCAGCAACTAAACGAGCATCGATATCAATTTTTTTGATTTCGATAACGTTGATGTGTACTTTTTTATCAGTTAAGTTGTTTAATTTATTACGAAGTTTTTCAATTTCTGATCCGCCTTTACCAATTACCATACCTGGTTTACCAGTGTGAATAGCAATGTTAATACGGTTAGCAGCACGTTCGATTTCAACGTGAGAAACTGATGCTTCTTTTAATTCGTTATCAATGAATTTACGGATTCTTAAATCTTCGTGTAAAAGTGAAGCGAAATCTTTTTCAGCATACCATTTAGCTTCCCAGTCACGGATGATTCCGACACGAAGTCCGATAGGATTAATTTTTTGACCCACAGTGTTCCCTCCTTAAATAGTTATTAAGCTTCTTTAGCTTCTTCTTTACCGTCACTTACGACGATTGTAATGTGGCTTGTACGTTTATTGATAGCACTTGCACGACCTTGTGCACGTGGACGGAAACGTTTTAAAGTTGGTCCTTCATTTGCATATGCTTCTTTAACAACTAATTCATCAGTGTTCATGTCATAGTTATGTTCAGCATTTGCTAAAGCGGACATTAATACTTTTTCAATTACTGGTGATGAAGCTTTGTTAGTTAATTTTAAAATAGCAATAGCTTCTCCAGCATTTTTACCTCTAATTAAGTCAAGAACTAATCTTACTTTACGAGGTGCGATTCTGATTGTTCTAGCAACCGCTTTTGCTTCCATTAGGATTTCCTCCTCTACTTCTATTTATTATCTTCTAGTTTTTTTATCGTCTGCAGCATGTCCTTTAAATGTACGAGTTGGAGCAAATTCACCTAATTTGTGACCTACCATATCTTCAGTTACATAAACAGGTACATGTTTACGACCATCGTATACTGCAAAAGTATGACCGATGAAATTTGGGAAAATTGTAGAACGACGAGACCATGTTTTGATTACTTGTTTCTTTTCACTTCCGTCTTGAGCTTCTACTTTTTTCATTAGATGATCATCAACGAAAGGTCCTTTTTTAATACTACGAGCCATTTGGGCGCCTCCCTTCTTATTGTGTGCGTGCAGCAATTAAGCCGCACACCCAAATAAGTTATTATTATTTTTTCTTACGTCCACGAACGATAAGTTTGTCTGATGATTTTTTACCACGACGAGTTTTCTTACCAAGCGTTGGTTTACCCCATGGTGACATTGGAGATGGTCTACCGATAGGTGCACGACCTTCACCACCACCGTGTGGGTGATCGTTAGGGTTCATTACTGAACCACGAACTGTAGGACGGATGCCTTTCCATCTAGAACGTCCTGCTTTACCAACATTAACTAATTCATGTTGTAAGTTACCAACTTGACCAATTGTAGCACGGCAAGTTGATAAGATCATACGAACCTCACCAGAACGTAATCTGATTAATACGTATTTACCCTCTTTACCAAGTACTTGTGAACTTGCACCCGCTGAACGAGCTAATTGTCCACCTTTACCAGGTTTTAATTCGATATTATGAATTACAGTACCAACTGGAATGTTTTGTAATGGTAATGCGTTACCAACTTTAATGTCAGCATCTGCACCACTCTCAACTACTTGGCCTACTTGTAATCCTTTTGGAGCAATAATATATCGTTTTTCACCATCAGCATATACTAATAAAGCAATGTTAGCTGAACGGTTTGGATCATATTGAATTGAATCAACTTTTGCAGTGATTCCATCTTTATTACGTTTGAAATCGATAACGCGATATTGACGTTTATGTCCTCCACCATGATGACGAACTGTCAATTTACCTTGGTTGTTACGACCCGCTTTTTTCGGTAGCGGTTGTAATAATGACTTTTCAGGAGTAGATTTCGTGATTTCTGCGAAATCTAAACTAGTCATATTACGACGACCATTTGTTATTGGCTTATACTTTTTAAGAGCCATTGTCGCTTACCTCCTTAATGGTAACTTTTATTTTATTGTTTAGTTGAATAAGTCAATTGAACCTTCTTTTAAAGTAACAATTGCTTTTCTTCTTTTGTTTGTATAGCCTTGGTAACGGCCCATACGTTTTTTCTTAGGTTTGTAGTTGATGATGTTTACATTTGCAACTTTAACGTCGAAAATTTCTTCAACTGCAATTTTAACTTGTGTTTTATTAGCACGAGTATCTACGTCAAAAGTATATTTATCTTCAGCCATTGCTTCAGAAGATTTTTCAGTGATTACGGGGCGCTTAAGAACATCTCTTGCTTCCATTATCCGAGCACCTCCTCAACTTTTTTCGCAGCTGATTCAGTAATAATAACACTGTCAGCGCTAGTAATATCTAAAACGTTTAATCCTTGAGCTGTACTAACTTGTACACCAGGAATGTTACGTGCAGATAATTCAACGTTTACGTCTTCACTATCGGTAACTACTAACACTTTTTTAGGTTGTTCAAGTGTAGTTAATACATTTTTGAATTCTTTTGTTTTTGGAGCTTCAAAACCAAAATTATCAACGATAGTGAAGTTGTTTTCTTTAACTTTGAAAGATAATGCAGAACGTAATGCTAAACGACGCATTTTCTTAGGCATTTTGTATGCATAGCTTCTTGGTGTTGGTCCAAATACGATACCACCACCACGCCATTGTGGAGCACGGATTGTACCTTGACGCGCACGTCCTGTACCTTTTTGTCTCCATGGTTTACGTCCGCCACCACGTACAGCTGAACGATTTTTAACTGCGTGAGTTCCTTGACGTAATGAAGCACGTTGTAAGTTAATTGCTTCGAAAAGAACACTGTTGTTTGGTTCAATAGCGAATACTGAATCGCTTAATTCAACAGAACCTGATTTAGATCCGTCTACTTTTAATACATCATAATTAGCCATTATGCTTTTCCTCCTTTCGCTACTTATTATTTATTACCTTTTTTAATTGAAGTTTGGATTTCTACGAAACCTTTTTTAGGTCCAGGCACGTTACCTTTTACTAAAATTACATTGTTTTCTGTATCAACTTGAACTACTTCTAAGTTTTGAACAGTAACTGTATTTCCACCCATACGTCCAGGCATTTTTTGGCCTTTGAATACTCTTGAAGCATCTGAAGCCATACCTACTGAACCTGGGGCTCTATGGAAATGAGAACCGTGAGCCATTGGTCCACGACCTTGGCCATGACGTTTAATAGCACCTTGGAAACCTTTACCTTTTGAAGTTCCTGTTACATCAATAATGTCTCCAGCTTCAAAAGTATCAACTGTGACTTCTTGACCTACTTCGTATTCATCAACATTAACGTTTCTGAATTCGCGAATGAAGCGCTTAGGTGCTGTGCCCGCTTTCTTAGCGTGACCTTCAGCTGGTTTATTAGCATATTTATTAGATTTAGCATCTTTTTTGTATGCTTTTTTGTCTTCAAAACCTACTTGGATAGCGTTATAACCATCTACTTCTTCAGTTTTCTTTTGTAATACTACGTTTTGACTTGCTTCTACTACTGTAACTGGGATTAATTCACCGTTTTCTCCGAATACTTGTGTCATCCCAATTTTTCTTCCTAAGATTCCTTTGGTCATCGAAAGTCCACCTCCTAAAATTTTCTATTATAATTTAATTTCGATGTCTACACCAGATGGTAAGTTTAATCCCATTAGGGCATCAACTGTTTTTGGTGTTGGGTTAACAATATCGATTAAACGTTTATGAGTACGTTGTTCGAATTGTTCACGTGAATCTTTGTACTTATGCACCGCACGAATAATTGTATAAACTGACTTTTCAGTTGGTAACGGGATTGGTCCAGAAACTTCTGCACCAGAACGTTTTGCAGTTTCAACAATTTTCTCTGCTGATTGATCAATCACACGGTGATCGTAAGCTTTTAATCTGATTCTGATTTTTTGTTTTGCCATAATTTTCCCTCCTTATTCGTCTACTTTAAAAGTGATAGACTTCTCCACGAAAACTATCTCACACAACGCCATGGCAAAGCGGCCGGGTGTGTCAGTAACCTTTCGCTTCATCGCTTTCATCAAGTCCAACATTAGATATGTTACAGGAAAAACAGTGATAAATCAAGGTTTTTCTGTAACTTTTTGTACTTTGTCTAACACATACCTAAGTATTGTACTTTAAATAATTTTGTACATCAACCATTTTAAGTAAATTTTTTCCCTTTTTTTGTTTTTACTTTATAATGTATATAAGTTAAGTCTTAAATTAAGCTTCTACTATTATAATAGTAGGAATTTAAAATTTTTTTTTAATAAATAGTGGGAGGCGTATTTATATTGAAAAGAAATACTAAAGTAGCTCTTGCCCTAATAAGTTTCTTCTTATTAGTATGTGAATTTTTCTATGGCATTCCTTTTCTAGGCGGAAGCTTTATATTAGGTTTTGGTTGGCAACCATTGTTAATTAATGCTTTTTTATATCTCATACTAGCAGTTATTCTTTTAGTTGATAATCAAAATGCAATCAAGCCTATGTCAATTATTCCAATAATTGGTATTGTGGGATCTTTTGTTGCATTTATTCCAATTGTAGGAATGTTTGTTCATTGGGTGCTATTTTTCTTACTGGTCTTCTTTATTTTTATAGTATTGAGCGCACCTACCTATATTCGTAATAAAGATGCAAAAGTCATTTACACTCAGTACAAAGATGATCATTCAAATAAATGGTAAAAAAAGGACGATGTCTCTTAATAGAGCATCGTCCTTTTCCTTATTAACCGTGTACAAATACGAAATATAAAATAAATAGTACCATTAAGAAATACATAATTGGATGTACTTCTTTGTGTTTTTTTGTGATAAGCATAGTTATTGGATAAAATATAAATCCGCAAGCGATACCAGTCGCAATTGAATATGATAGTGGCATCATAATAATTGTTATAAATGCTGGAACTGCAACTTCAAATTTCTTCCAATTTATTTCTGCAAAGTTAGCTGCCATTAAAATCCCAACTACTACTAATGCAGGTGTTGTTACTGCACTTGTAACAATTTCAATTAACGGACTAAAGAATAATGCTAAAAGGAAACAAATCCCTGTCACGATACTAGCAAAACCTGTTCTCGCACCCACAGCTACACCAGAAGTAGATTCAATATAAGACGTAGTTGTTGTTGTGCCAAAAATGGCACCAACAATAGTAGCTAAAGAGTCAGCAAATAAAGCTCTACCTGCTCTAGGAAGCTTATTATCTTTCATAATACCTGCTTGAGTAGCTACTGCCACTAATGTTCCAGCAGTATCAAAGAAATCTATAAAGAAGAAAGTTAAAATTACAATTAAAAATTGAATCGTAAATAATTGACTTGGATCCTTAAAGGCTTCAAATGCAGCACCGAATGTTGGTGTTATACTAGGGATTTTACCAACTACGCCAGAAGGTGTTTGTATTAATCCAGTTATCATTCCAACTATAGAAGTTATAATCATACCTATAAAAATTGAACCTGGTACTTTTCTAGCATATAGAATAATTGTAATCGCAATACCAAAGATTGCTAATAAAACTGGACCTTTTGTTAAATGTCCTAATGTAACTAATGTTGAGTCATTTTTCACAATGATGCCAGCACTTTGTAAACCTACAAAGGTAATAAATAATCCTATACCAGCAGATACAGCCATTTTCATTTGATATGGAATAGCATTGATTATTATCTCTCGAAGACCGGTTGCTGTAAGTATAGCAAAGAATATACCTGAACAAAGCACGCCAGTTAAACCTATTTGCCAAGGAATTCCCATCGTTAAAACTACTGTAAAAGCAAAGAACGCATTAAGTCCCATTCCTGGCGCAAGTGCTATTGGATATTTTGCAATAAGTCCCATAAATAAAGAACCAACAAACGCTGCTAAAGCAGTTGCCACGAAAATAGCTCCTTGATCCATTTTCATGTCACCTGATACACCTTTAACACCTGCTAAACTTAATACTTGAGGATTTACAGCTAAAATGTATGCCATTGATAAGAAAGTTGTGATACCACCGATTATCTCTTTCTTATAATTAGTATCATACTCGTCGAATTGAAAGTATTTTTTCACGGTTTTAAACTCCTTTTATTAAAATACTTTAATATTTTAATATTACTTTTCGAAAAACACAATAATAAAAACGAACTTTTTTACCAACAAATATGATTAAGTTCGATTTTAAACTATAATTTCAAGTTTTTTAATGCATCTTTAAACGGATTATTCTCAAGTGAATCCTCATTATTCATATACTTTTTCATTTCTTTTTTAGATACTTTGCCACTGGATTTATTTTTAAATCGTTTATCCATCTGTTCTTGTGTTTCAGTATGACCACAGACACATCGATAAACTGCATCTTTTCCACGTCCAAATAATGTCATTTTCTTCTTACAATTTGGACAACGTGCATTTGTCTTACGTTGGACATTCTTTTTAGTTTTACATGTAGGATCTTGACATACTAACATTTGTCCATTTTTAGTTTTAACTTTAATCATGAATTTTCCACATGTCGGACATTCAGTAGTAGTTAAATTATCATGCTTATACTTTTGCTCGCTATTTTTAATAGTATTTACAATCGATTGAGTAAATGCCTTCATTTCGTCAATAAAGTGTCGAGAATTATATCTTCCTTTTTCTATTAATAATAGTTTCTCTTCCCACTCGGCAGTTAATAATGGAGATGTTAATTCTTGAGGCGCTAAATCCAGAATTTGCTTTCCTTTAGATGTTACTTTGATTTTGCCATCTCTAGATTCGATTGCATTAAGATTAAATAGTTTCTCAATTATATCTGCTCTTGTAGCAACTGTGCCAATCCCTCCAGTTTGTCTCAATGTGTTAGCATGTTTCTTTTCTTTAAGTTGTATATAATTTTGAGGGTTCTCCATGGCTTTTAGCAATGAACCTTCGTTAAAGTAATCAGGTGGTGTTGTTTCATGTTCATTTACTTTTAAACTTTGAAGGTGATACTTTTCCCCTTTTTGAAAAGCAACTTTCTTTACCACATTATCACTGTTCATTTTAAGTGCTTTATAACCTAGTTGACGTGTGGCTTTTTCATTAAAAACGAAGATATGTTGGCCAACAGTAACATTAACTCTAACCGCTTCATATTCATGAGGTGCCATTAAAGATTCTAGGAACCTTTCAGCTACCATCATATATATCTTACTTTCTCTGTTACTCAAACTTTGCATATCCGGACGTACTTCTGTTGGAATAATTGCGTGATGATCTGATACTTTATGATTATTAAAAATCCGCATTTTACTTGAATAAGATTGCCCCAACAATGATTTGACTTGTGATTTATAGTCAGTTGCTAATAAAGCATAAAGTCGTTCTTTAATAGTATCCACCATATCATCTGTTAAATAATTAGAATCTGTACGTGGGTAAGTAAGAACTTTATGGCGTTCATATAAATTTTGAATGGTATTAAGTGTTTCCTTAGGCCCCATTTTGTATCGTTGGTATGCCTCTTGTTGCAAATCAGTTAAGTTATACAGAGGCTTAGGATGACTTTTTTTAACTTTCTTTTCAACACTATCAACATTACCTTCTACATGTTCTATTTCATTAGCAATTTGAGTTGCGTCATCTCTAGTCATGTGCTGCTTATTTGTCCTTAATTGGAAAGTTAATCCACCTATTTCAGTAGATAGAGTATAATATTTCTTCGGTTTAAAATGATTGATTTCTTGTTGTCTGGCATTAACTAATTGGATTGTTGGTGTTTGAACTCGACCCAATGATAATTGAGCGTCATATTTCGTCGTTAACGCACGTGTTGCATTGATACCCACAATCCAATCCGCTTCACTTCTAGCTAATGCTGCTTCATAAAGATGTTGAAATTCACGTCCGTCTTTAAGCTTTTTAAATCCCTCTTGAATTGCTTTTTTGGTTACGGAGCTAATCCACAAGCGCTTAATCGGTTTTTTATTATGAACTTTATCCAATATTAACCGTGCAACTAGTTCCCCTTCTCTTCCAGCATCAGTTGCTATAATAACTTCTTTCACTTTTTTATCTAAAATCAGTGACTTAACAGTTTTAAATTGTTTACTTGTTTTACTAATAACTACTGTTTGCATGTGCTTCGGTATGATAGGTAAATCTTCAAGTTTCCATTCCTTGTACGCTTTATCATAGTGTTCCGGCTGTGCATTAGTGACTAAATGACCCAATGCCCATGTGACAACATACTTTTCGTTTTCAATATATCCATTACGTCTTCCCTTTATGTTCATAGCTTCAGCTATATCTCTAGCTACGGATGGTTTCTCTGCCAAAATTAATGATTTCATAGAACTTTCCTTTCAATAAAAGATCTCTTAATACATGTATTTGATGTAAATACAATTGTAACACGATAGACAATAGTCTAAACTTTCAATTACTAATAAATAAACTTATAATTAATTTAACAAAATGATATTGAAATGGAGGTACGCTATGGACATAGTCAAAGTAAGCAACCTGAACCAAATCATATCTTTTATTAATACATCATCAGACATCCTTGCGTCTTATATATATAAACTTCATACGTCTAAAGGTGATGTAGAACAGTTACTAAATGAATCTATCCATACCACTGGTGTTTTCTGTTTAATAGAAGATGATTCAATTGTCGCATTAATCACTGGAATTTTATATGAAGAAGATAAATACAAAGTTATTGGACCATTTGTTAGTAAAGATTTCACTCTTACAGATAATTATTTTATCTCATTATTTTCTGCATTAATGGAATCACAATCTGAGCATGCTACTTTTAACTTCTCTTATAATGATTGTGCACAAGATTCAAAACCTTTAATGAAGCTAATTCATGCGAATTATAACTTCACAGATTACTATTTAAATGTTTATAAATCATTAAATGAACCCGAAACAGATTTCAATATCATTGAATATCAGCCAGGGTTCCAAAGAGCTTTCAGTAAGTTACATGAACAGACGTTTAAACACAACGCATTAACTCCTAAAGAAATAGTCAATACTTTAGATGAACATAACCGATTATTTTTATTTGTTAGTGAAGGCTTGTTAAAAGGATACCTTTATTTACAAATAGACACGCTATCATCACTAGCTGAAATACGATATTTTAGTTCACATACTGATTATCGTCTCAAAGGGATAGCATTTGACTTACTTTCATATGCAATTCATTATGCATTTGAGCATTTTTCTATTGATAAAGTTTATTTTAAAATACGTAGTAAAAATGTCACTTTAGTTGAACGATTTAATGAATTGGGATTCGAAATTGAAAGTGAATATACTAAATATAAAATTGATCCAAGTCAATTGAATTACTAGCATGCCATTAGAGCATATTAAGATAATTACACATTAAATCTTAATATGCTTTTTTTATTTACTTCAACGTATGAGCGTTTACATTTTAAAAGTTATTTTTTTCAGATAAAATGTTCACGAGTGTTATAGGAAGGAAACACTTGAAGTAAATAAATAAGGAGAGTGTTTACATAATGCAATTTATAGATATACTTATCGCATTATTACCTGCCCTATTTTGGGGGAGTGTCGTTTTAATTAATGTTTTTGTTGGGGGCGGACCTTATAACCAAATAAGAGGTACAACACTGGGTGCACTTATAGTTGGTATTGTATTGCTCTTAATTGGTAAAGCACAATTTGATAATTTAACAGTGATTATTGTTGGTTTAATATCAGGTGCTTTGTGGGCCTTTGGACAAGGTAACCAATTACGTTCAATTAGTTTAATTGGCGTTTCTAAAACAATGCCTATTTCTACAGGTATGCAATTAGTTGGTACTACATTATTTAGTGCTATTTTTCTTGGAGAATGGAGTACTGGTATTCAAGTAACAATGGGAATTATTGCCATGGTTCTATTAGTTACAGGTATCGCGTTAACCTCTTTACGCGGTAAAAATGAAGGAAAATCGAATGATCCAGAATTTAAGAAAGCAATGTTAATATTAGTGATTTCAACAGTTGGCTATGTCGGATATGTAGTAATAGCCGATATCTTTGGTGTCAGTGGTACTGATGCATTATTCTTTCAATCAATTGGTATGGCTATAGGTGGCTTCTTGTTATCAATGAAACATGAAACTAATATTAAATCTACAGCCCTTAACTTAATACCAGGTGTTGTATGGGCGATTGGTAACTTATTTATGTTCTATTCACAACCTAAAGTTGGTGTTGCAACAAGTTTCTCATTATCACAATTACTCGTAATCGTTTCTACACTAGGTGGTATTTTCTTACTAGGTGAGAAAAAAGACAAACGCCAAATGATTGGAATTTGGTCTGGTATAATCTTAATCGTTATTGCCGCATTTATACTCGGTAATCTTAAATAAATTAACATTACAAAGGAGGAACCAAAATGTTTTCAGATTTAGAAGGTAAAGTCGTAATTATAACTGGTGCTGGGAGTGGTATTGGTAAATCCTTTGCAGAGAACTTTGGTAAATCAAAAGCAAAAGTAGTTTTAAATTATCGCTCTGACCGTCATTTAGATGAAATTGAAGAAATTAAGCATATGATTAGTGATGCTGGTGGTGAAGCAATTGCTGTACAAGCTGATGTGGCTGTCGAGGAAGATGTAAAACGATTAGTTCAATCTGCTGTTAAAGAATTTGGCACGCTAGATATTATGATAAATAATGCAGGATTTGAAAAACCTATCCCAACCCATAAAATGTCAGTTGATGAATGGCAAAAAGTGATAGATATTAATTTAACTGGTGCATTCATAGGTTCTAGAGAAGCGGTTAATCAATTTTTAAAAGAAGATAAAAAAGGAATAATCATCAATACATCAAGTGTACATGATACGATTCCATGGCCTAATTATGTTAATTATGCTGCTAGTAAGGGTGGCTTAAAGTTAATGATGGAAACAATGTCTATGGAATACGCACAATATGGTATACGCATAAACAACATTTCTCCAGGTGCGATAGTCACTGAGCATACTAAGGAGAAATTCTCTGATCCAGAAACTCGTGCTGAGACATTGGAAATGATTCCAGCTAAAGAAATTGGTGAAGAACAAGATGTAGCTAATGTGGCATTATTCTTAGCTTCAGATTTAGCGAACTATATTCACGGTACTACCATTTACGTTGATGGTGGTATGACTAACTACCCTGCCTTTATGGGTGGTAAGGGTTGAATTTCAAACACTATGCAATAAAAAGCAAGCAATCCTTAAAGTAGAATTGCTTGCTTTTTTCTATTTAATCAAACAAATATCGCTTGATAAACATATAAAATGATTATACTCAAGATAATCGAAATGTTAGTAACCATACCTACTAAAGGCAATGTCTTGTATTTAAATTGAATAGAATACGGAATAATCGCTACTCCTACTGGTAATAACCAAGCAATGAGTAATGTCGTTTTTATCATATTATCTGAAACGGGTAAGAAGAAATGAACGAGTAAACCAGCTAATAAACCTAAACCATAATGAGCTAATAAATATTTAACTGCGATTGGTAGGAAATGACGTTCAATTTTAAAATTAAGCATAACACCTAAAAGAATCATTGATAGTGGCATATTCGCTTTAGATATTATAGTGAAAAAATCAATTGATACTTTAGGCAAATGAATATTTAACATATTTAAAGTAAACATGACGATATATGTGACAAGGGGCACAGAAGTAATTAATTTTTTGCCTAAAAATTTAAAATCAAACTGATCTCCACCTTGACTGAAATAGCTTCCTACAAAATAAGTTACTCCAAACATAATAATTGCCCCACCTATATCAGCCATTCCAAAATAAATCATTCCATTTTTGGGCCAAATCGTATCAACAAGTGGATATGCAAATAAACCTATATTAAGTGATGCAGTCATCATTCCAACTGTACCTTTTATATGACTGTTATGCTTATTAAACAGCCACAATACAGTGACTTTAGCAAGGACGCCATACACAATCATCATTATAGGTAATATCGAAAATGAAAAATCTAATTCTGCACTATTGAGATTGACAATGACTAAAGAAGGTAGTGTGACATTGAGTACTAATGTTGATAATACTTGACTATCTGCCGCTTTTAAAAAGTTTATCCGTTTCAATAAATAACCTAATGCTATTAAAAGAATAATCATCATAAACTGCTCTGTCACGATAGTTCCTTCCTTCTTTTTAACATTATTATTACAGTTAATTACTTTAACATAATTTACTTCATTTTTAGAAGTGGATTGTTTCATGATATAATTCATTGTGATTGTTAAATTTTGAAATTAAAGGGGTTTAAGATTAATGAATTTAGAATCACAATTAGATGAATTAAAGTATGATTATGTTCGTTTACAAAATGACCTCGAGAAACGGGAATCTTTAAATCAAAATATAGACCCTCTCGTTAAGCAACTTGAAAATATTGAATTACAAATCTCCGAGATACGTTCAAAGTTACGTCAGAAATAAATAATTTTTCTATCTTATGAGATGATTAAAGTTGTGTAAATCTAGTATGATTTCTATTCAATAATTCAATCAGCTACTTCGAATTTGTTATATAGAATCAAAATTATATTTTGTCTAAGGTTCATTATAGAAAGGAAGACAACAAGTGAAACTTTACTTATTATTATTGCCTATTTTATATCTCAACGTTAGTTACATAAGCATTTTTAAAATGCATTCGATTATTACTCGCATTTTACGCATTATTATGAGTGTATTATTACTGTTTGTACTAGCAGTTACAACTCTACAATTCCCTGCTGAAAACTGGTGGGTATTTATTGTTTTAGCATTACTGGTTGGTAATATTGAAATTACCGCATTCAAAGAATTGAAACATGATACTAAAGCTGTTTCAATTTTAAATATTTTATCAGTTATATTATTTATCATTTATGTTATTTTAACTTTTATCATGTATTAAATTAGTATAATTCAGTCAACTACTGTCAATATATAGTTATAGCCTGAGACATTGATTAATGTCCCAGGCTTTTGTTCTTTATTTTCTTGTTAACCTACCTTTAAGTGTAAAGAGAATTTCGTAAATTACGGGAACAACAATTAATGTAAGTAGTGTAGATGAAATCAATCCTCCGATTACAGTTGCTGCCATACCTTTTGAAATTAATATTGAACTATCTTGTCCAAATAATAAAGGCAATAATGCACCAATTGTTGCAATGGCAGTCATAAGAATTGGTCTAATACGAGTGCTTCCCGCTTCTAACAATGCCTCCTTCATTGGCATACCTTCATGTTCATTTGTTATCACACGATCAATTAACACTATGGCATTGGTTACTACGATACCAATTAACATTAACATTCCAATTAAACTTGGAACAGATATTGTTTCACCTGTAATCAATAATGCTAATACGACACCAATAATAGTAAATGGTAGTGAGAATAGTATTGTGAAAGGTGCTAAGCCACCTTTAAATGTGATGACTAATACTAAATATACGATAACAATAGCGACTAACATGGCGAATGCCAATTGAGTCATTGCTTGATTAATGTCATCAGTAGCACCACCCACATTAATTTTAACGTTGTCTGGTTTATCTATATTATTGATTTTATTCATTACCTTACTAGATACACCACCTACGTCTGAATCAGTAATTTTACCGGAAACAGTTGTTGCGTAGTCACCATCTTCTTGAACTAATTTACTTGGCGTAGTTGTACGTTCTAGTTCGGCTATATCTTTAAGTTTTACCGTTTCGCCTGTTGGGGATTTTAATTCCATATTATTTAATTTATTTCGAGACCAATCCGTCTGCTTGTTTTGTTTTACTTTAACATCGACTTTATTGTCATTTTCTTTAACTGTAGTAATCGTCTTTTCAGGCAAATTCTCATTTAAATTTAATGCTAATTGTCCTGCAGAAATACCTTTCTCTGTTGCTTTATTTTGATCTACTTTAATTTCATATTGATCATAGGTTTGCGATAAATCTGATTTTACATTGGTGATCCCGTTTACTGATTTCATCTTTTGCTCTACTTTAGCAACTGTATCTTTAATTGCATTCGTAGATGGCCCTTTGACTGTAACTTCAACTAAATCATTACCAGAACCATTTTCCATGTCTTGATTTTTCCATTCACCTGGTTGATTCATTTTTGATAAATGGGAGATAACTTTATCAGGCTCTTCTTCAAAGTTAGGTGTATCTTTGTCATATTCAACCATAATAGCCATACTATTCGTACTACCAGTTGGGTCTGCTGGTGAAGGACCTCCCACGGAATATTGAACTGTTTTTACTTTATCCTTGGATTGTAAATATTTTTGTGCTTGCTTTGCATGATCTAAAACAGCTTTTTCAGTTTCACCGGGTTTAGGTGTATAGGTTACAGCTAAGAATTTGTCATCACCTGTTGAAATATAGCTTGTACCTAATTTTGCACCACCTAACGCAATGCTTCCTACTAGAATAACGACACTAATAATTAAGACAATCCATTTATGATTTAATGACCAGTTTAAAATTTTACGATAACTCTTGCTTACAACACCTAGTCCTCTATCATTCTGATGTTGTGAATTACGTTTTAACTTAATACCTTTTTTGAAAAATGTAGAAGCCAATGCTGGCACCACAGTAATGGATACAAGTAAAGATGCTAATAAACTAAATGCAATTGCTAATGCGAAAGGTCTAAACATTTCACCAACTGAACCTGACACAAATGCTAGTGGTAAGAATACAATTATAGTAACAATTGTAGAAGATAAAATCGGTTTAAATACTTCTCTTGTTGCACTAATGACTAAATTGTTGCCAGATAATTCTTCTTTAGGATCTGATAATCTTCGATAAATATTCTCTACAACAACAATTGAGTCATCTATCACACGACCGATAGCAATTGTTAATGCACCTAATGTCAAAATGTTTAGCGATACATCACTTAATTTTAATGCGATAAGTGCTATTAAAATCGAAAGCGGAATGGAAACAATTGAGATAGCCGTTGTTCTAATATTTCTCAAGAATAATAAGATAACTATAATTGCGACAATCGTTCCTAAAGCTGCTTTTTCAACCATTGTATATAATGAATCTTCAATTGGTTTAGCAGTATCCATGGTTTTCGTAGCTTTTATGTCATCAGTATTTTTTACAAATTCATCAATTTTCTTTTGAGCTTCTTTAGCAACTTGAACTGTGTTGGCATCTTGTGCTTTCATAATTTGTACATTAACTGCATCTTTACCGTTCGTCTTAGAAATTGACTCACGTTCATCTCCTACAGTTATTGTTGCTAAATCACTTAATGGGACGCTAGGCATTTCTCCACTTGAAGCTTGAGATTGATTAGTCATTTGAGATTGAGAACTTGAAGATGATGTATTATCTCCAGTACTACTCATCTCACTACTTGATTGATCATCACTACTGCCTGATTGACTCTGGCCACTTATTGTTAATGGGATTTCTAAGTCTTTGAGTGCTTTAACAGATTTAAATTGACCATCAACTACTAAAGATTTTTCATTTTTTCCAAATTGAAATAATCCTAGAGGTGTTTCACGAGTTGCTGCTTTTATGTAATTTTCTACGTCATCAGCTGTTAGTCCCGCTTCATCTAATTTGTTTTGTTTAAATTTCAATGTAACTTGTCTCGTTGTTTGACCATTAAGTTGAGCATTCTGAACGCCATCAACGGTTTGTAATTTAGGAATAAGTTGGTCATTAATTTCTTTTGTTGTGGTTTTTAAGTCATCATTTTTATTAGTAAATGAATAAGCTACAATTGGGAATGCATCCATAGAATTTCGTGTTAATTCTGGCTCACTAACCCCATCTTTAAAGTCTAATTTATCTATTTCTTTCTTTAATACTTCTTCAGCTTTATCCATGTCTGTACCGTTATTATATTCAACAGTTACAATTGATGCATTTTGTATCGACTGTGTCTCTACACTTTTAACATATGCTAGAGATCGTACTTGGTTATCAATTTTAGAACTAATCTCATCTTGGGTTGTTTGAGGTGTAGCACCTGGCATTGTTGTTTGTACAGATATAACTGGATTTTCGACATCTGGAAGTAATTCTAATTTTAATTTAGCACTAGAATATACGCCTCCTAAAATTACTAAAACAACCATTAAGAAAATTGCGAATTTATTTCCCAATGAGAACGTTAACATCTTCTTTATCACTTATTTACTTCCCCCATTCTTTTTCTTTTAAAAAGCTATAATTTTTTTATTTTTTAATTATTCCTATTATCCTAAAAAAATCTGAACGTCACAATGATTATTGTGGAATCGTTCAGATTTAAATTTAATCGTTAATGACTATTTGCCTTTTAATTTACGAGAAATTTTAATTTTAGCTTTTGTTAATCGCGGTTTAACTTGTTCAATTAATTGATAAAGGGGTTGATTTAAGACATAGTCAAATTCGCCTATCTTTTCACTTAAATAAGTGCCCCAGACACGTTTGAATGCCCATAAACCGTAGTGTTCAGAGTCTTTATCTGGATTATTATCAGTTCCACCAAAATCATATGTTTTAGCGCCATGTTCACGCGCAAACTTCATCATCTCATATTGCATATGATGGTTAGGCAAGAAGTCACGGTAATCATTCGATGAAGCACCATATAAATAATATGATTTAGATCCTGCAAACATTAACAATGCACCAGATAAATAAATTCCATTAGGATGTTTTGCTAATAAGTCAGTCATGTCGTCTTTTCTTTCAATAGATTTTTGAATTTTAGCTTCGACATCGTTTAATTTATTTTTAGTCTTGTTACTTTGCTTTCTCTCATATTTATTTTGAAGTTGTGTTTTTTCGTTTTCAAGTTCCTCAAGTTCATTATCAATATCATCTAAGACAGGTTTTGGTTCTAATTTCACAAGGAATAATTCAGCATCGCCATCTTCATGAAGTGAATCATAAATATTTTGGAAATAGCTTAAATCACGTGTTAAAAAGCCGTCACGTTCTCCTGTTATTTTCATTAATTCAGCGAAATTTTTAAGCCCTTCTCGATTTGAACGTTCAACTTTAGTACCACGTTTCAATGAGAGTCTTACTTTAGAACGATTACGGCGCTCAAAACTTTGGAACATTTCCTCATCTGATTTATCTATTGGCGTAATCATTGTCATACGTGGTTGAATATAGTCTTTAGACAACCCTTCTTTGAAACTTTTATGTTTGAAACCTAGCGCATTTAAATTTTTAAGTGCATCTATGCCTTTATCAACTTCTACATCTGGATCAATTTTAATAGCATAGGCTTTTTCTGCTTTAGCTACTTTTTTAGTTTCTTCTAATAACTGTTCCAATGCAGCTTTATCACTATAATCCGTTACGAAACCACGAGAAACGTAACATAGCGTGAATGGTAGTTTAGGTATCTTTTTAAATAATAATTGACCTACACCTTTAATCTCACCATCTTCGCCCACTGCCACACGCTTTGAATACCATCCTGTTAGGCGTTTAGTTTCTGCCCATTTTGTTAACTGTAATAAATCACCATTAGGATGAGCTTTCACAAACGCATCATGCTCTTGGTTAGTGATATTCATCTTTTCCATGCTATAAAAACTCCTTTTTCTTTACATTAATTATAATTATACAATGTCATGTTTTGAGTGTCGACAAACTCGCCGTGCAATTAAAATATTATTTCTAGTTTTAAATTTTTGATATAATATATAAACTTAAAATTTTAAATTAGTCTTTAAAAAGAGGTTTAACATGCGATATTTATTATTAATACTATTTATTTTGTTTAACGCGATAGCTATTGTTGTCACTATGACTCAACCTTTAACAGTTTCATATTTTAGTTTAAGAGTAATGTTCGTTGGATTGTCATTCGTCTTAACTATCTTTTTCTTGCTTTTAAGGAAGTCTAAAGTAACTACATATCTCAGCATATTATCTCTAATACTTTCAATCGTTCATATGTCACTAATCGCCCATAGTACTTATATTTATCTATACTAATCTTCAGGCTCGAATCGATATTTTGCACCTTTCGTAATAATTGAGTATGGTGCAGTTGTTTCTGTATCTTTAAATATAATCGTGTTATAGCCTGACGTTTTACCATCTTGAATACGGTAAATAATATGGTCTACCGTTAATTGTACATCTGTATAATTATCTCCTTCTTCAAGGATAGTCACATCGAACCATTTTTTCCATTTAGATAGTGTTTTAGAGCGTTTTTCACTATCAATAATTATTTTATGGATTTTAAATTGTTTTTGGAAAAGAGTGTCTAATTTCTGATTATGCACTTCTTCCCTTTCCTCCCATTCTATGAAAAATGGAGGCTTTACCATGTAATCAGGGTCTGCAATGTAAAGTAATTTCCAATTTACTTTATCACCTTTTTTATTCTCTCTATGCATTTCGACTGGTCCAATCGTATCAATGTTGCGTTCTTCTAAAGATTGTTTTATTAATTCAATATTTGATGTTCTTAATGCAATTGTTTTAAACCCTTGTTTGTAGTGATCTTGAACGATTTTAGTCGCAAAAGCAACACGACCTTCTTCTGTTTTAGCCTCTTTATTTAATTTTTCTTTATCTTCTACATCTATCAATTCTATGTAATTTTCATTAATATATGATAAACGATTGAATGTTCCAAATTTGTGATGTTTGCCACCAGAACTAATTTTCAGAATTTCTCCTGGATATTTAAAATTTTTAAGATTGTCTACATAATGAATAATATGGTCAAATCTGAATTCCATTGATCGTATTCCCCTTTAATTGTTCGACTTGCATCTATCTTATCAAACTTCTTGTATTATTACTTCTTTTATTCACATAACTTATTGATTTAGTATTGCATTTTTTAGAAAAAGGTCATATAATATTTTTCGTCTCAAAATAGTTAGCAAAGCTAACTTATTGGAAGGAGTCTATTATGTTAACAAATGAATTTTTTAACAGTTTCATCGGTTTATACCGACCATATATGAAACGAACGCAATCGATACTCGACCAATTTGATTTACATCCTGGTCAATGGTTGATCTTAAGAGATATTGCCAGTACCTCTCCAACGACCTTAGTTCATATTTCTAAACGTCGTTTTATAGAAAAACCCACTACACGTAAAATTATTAAAGTGTTATATGATAAAGAGTTATTAATTGTAGAACCAAGTAAGGAAGATAAACGTGAGAAGTTACTAAGTCTCTCTGATAAAGGTCAAATATTATATGAAGACGTTTATCGTAAGATATTACCAGTTCAGCGTGAGCTTATTAAAAATGCTGGATTATCTGACGTAGAACTTGAAAATGTTATTTCAGTAATGAACAAACTTCATCATGCATTCTTAGAGGAGGAATCAGAATGACTCAGAATAAGAATGTAAAGCAGCCTATTTTCACGAAAAGTTTTACAGTCAATTTCTCAATCAATTTTTTCGTTTATTTATGTATGTATCTTTTATTAGTAATTATTGCTGATTATTGTAAGACTACTTATCACGCCTCAGATAGTTTAGCTGGATTAGTAGTAGGATTATTTATTATCGGTTCTTTAATAGGTAGATTTGGAACTGGTAAATATGTAAATAAATTTGGTCCAAAAAAAATATTAATTACTGGATTATTATTGCTTGTGATTACACAATTACTTTACTTTATCCCTGGATCAATCACATTCTTAATGTTCGTACGTCTAATTAACGGGATTGCGACTGCTATAGCTACTACTGCAACTGGTACTATTGCAGCACATGTCACACCTGTTGAGCGTAAGAGTGAAGGTATTAGTCTATTTTCACTTAGTTTAGTACTTGGTACAGCTATAGGCCCATTCTTCGGTATCTTATTATTAAAATCATTCTCTATCAATTTACTATTTGCTATATGTGTAGTTTTAGGTGTGATCAGTTTAATAATTTCACTATTTATTAAAATTGATTTTGATGCTGTTCTTAATAAAACAGATGCTAAAATTGCTAAAGCATCAGGCTTTAATATACACAACTTCATTGCAAAAGAAGCAGTACCAGTATCAATAGTTATGATGATTATTGCACTGAACTATGCTTCTATACTGACTTTCTTGAAATTTTTTGCTGAACAACGTCATTTATTAGAAGCATCTAGTTACTTCTTTATTTGTTACGCGATCGCTTCTTTAATTACACGTCCAATTGCAGGTCAAATGATTGATGCACGTACTGAAAATGTTGTCGTTTATCCTGCATTTATCGCACTTATCATTACTTTTGTAGTATTAGTATTCAGTTATAGTGGATGGATGTTATTACTAGCTGGTGTCTTCTTAGGTATTGGTTATGGTAATTTATCATCATCTATGCAGGCTATTGCCATTAAAGTGTCACCTACTAATAAATATGGGATTGCAACTTCAACTTACTTTATTGGTCTAGATATAGGTATAGGATTTGGTCCATCTTTATTAGGCTTATTCACAGGTTTCATTAGTTATACAGAAGTTTATATCATAATGGCTATCGTCGCTGCACTTAGCACCGTACTTTACTTTATTGTTCATGGAAGAAAAGTAAAAACACAATTAAATTAATATCTAGAAAGCGCTAGAAAATATGTCAATATTTCCCAGCGCTTTTTATAATCTATTAATTAGCAATACTAATTGCTTCAATTTCAGATTTCATTTTATCAAGTAATTTCTGTTGCGTTGCATTAAAGAAATAAAATACTTGTCGTTCATCAGTTTCAGATCGTAATTTAGAAATAAGTTCTTTCTTATAAATTTTACGTATTATTACATCTATTTTACTTGTATCCCACAACATCTCGAAATGTAATGTGTCACGTAACTCCTTACCACTAATTTTCTTACCTTCATAAACTTTAAATAACACTACAAATTCCTCTATTGAGATTTTGTACGATGATTTTAACCAATGTTTCAACTGGCTTAATTCTCTTTCTGCTGCAATAAAACGTTGTACTTTTTCTGTTGTCATAATTAAAGCCCTCCAATGTAGATTCTAAGATGTAGTTATAGCTTTATAAATTGAATTTCCTTAATAAAATTATATAACATATACACAATTTAATCTATTACAAATTTTATTTATTTTCCGATTAATATTTAATACAAATTCAGTTATTCATATACTCAATGCTATTATGATAATCATATTCTTTAATCATAGGTATTACATTCAATAATGATTTACTTTAAATTTAAACTATTAATTGAATATATTTTCCAAAAATAAAAAACTCTAGCAATAGTCGTAAACCATTGCTAGAGAAGTATATCTAACCACCTATGTAGTTCATATTAATTTTTTTGCGTTGTCTATTTTTAACCGTTTGCTCTGTACGTTCATCTGAATAACGATCATCTCGAACATTCCATAAGCTTATAAGTTGTTCTCTTAATTCGTCATCAGTTACGCCTGATCGTATAAATGATTTAATATTAAAGCCCTCAACAGTACTGAATAAACATCCGTAAAATTTACCATCAGATGATAATCGTGCTCTCGTGCAAGTAGAACAAAATGATGCTGACACACTTGTAATTAAACCAAATTGAGCGCCATTATCTTTGTGCTTATAGTACTTCGCTACTTCTCCGAAATATTTTGGGGGTACTGGTTCAATATCAAAATGAGACTCAATCATATCTAGCATCTCATTTTTAGTTACAACTTTACTAAAATCCCACCCATTATCATTACCTACATCCATGAACTCGATAAATCTGATTTCAATATTCTTATCTTTAAAGTAATCTACCATTGGAATAATTTGATCATCATTAATACCTTTTTGAATGACAACGTTTACTTTAACATGGAAACCAATAGAAACGGCGTAATCAATTTGATCTAAAATGGTAGTTGCTTTGATATTGCGATTATTTATCGCTTGGAACACTTCATTATCTATGGCATCTAAACTAACATTAATGCGACGCAAACCGGCATCGTATACTTTTTGTCCATGTTTTTTTAATAATAGACCATTAGTGGTCATACCGATATCTTCAATACCATCAATTTGATTTAACTCAGCTATAAGTTGATATAAATTTCGTCTAAGTAGTGGTTCGCCACCAGTTATACGTAACTTCTTCACACCAAGTTCTGCATACACTTTCGCGATTCTAACCATTTCTTCAAACGTTAATAACTCATCTTTAGGTAGGAATACATAGTCATCACCGAAGATTTCTTTAGGCATGCAATAGTCACATCTAAAATTGCAACGGTCTGTTACTGAGATACGCAAATCGCGAATGGGTCGACCTAATTTATCTTTGATTTGTGCAACCATAAATGGACCCTCCTTAATGATTTATCTGTTGTTTCAAGTCATCTAAATCTTCTTGATAGTTGATATTCTTATACCAATATTCAGGTGATTGTATGTTAGTAACATCTAAACATTCCGTCGTCACATTGTTATAAACATGTCGTAAACTATAATCATTCGAAGCTAAAGCTTCATCCATAACGTTTATACAATTTGGATGATAAAAGGCTATAGTTGGTATAACTCGATCATGTTCAGAATAAGCAGCTATATCAATTTGATCTTCTATGAGTCTTGATACTAAAAATTGGTATAAAGCACTAATAGCCTTACCTGTTACCATAGGGGTATCAACAGATATTACAAAAAACAGTTCTTCATCGTTGTATTGTTTCATTACAGTATGAATACCAGCAAGTGGACCTTTATCTTTATTGTTAGCGTCATCTATAATAACATTGTCATGTTTAAATTGATTAGCTAATTGATCATTGGTGCTTATAATAATATCATTAAACATATTAGTTTCTTGTAAGGTTTGAACAATTCGTTGGTAAAATAATTGTCCATCTATTTCGGCAAATGCCTTTGCCTTACCAAAACGTTCTGAATGACCACCTGCTAAAATAATTGCTTTCATTTCCCGTTAACCTCCACTTACTGGAGGAATCAATGCAACAATGTCTGTTGGTTGTATGATATCCTCATCCTGTACAAATTCTTCATTTACTGCAACCTGAAACTTTTTAGATTTAATTGAAGGATGTCTTTCAAACAGATATTGATTAAAAGCATCAACGTTAATTGCTTCATTAATATCAATTGTTTCACTATCAGTTTGCAAAATTTCTTTTATTTCAGCGAAGTATAATACCTTCACGTTAGTCCTCTCCTTTAGTAGCTAGATCGTGGCTACCTCTTTGATGTCCTTGCCACTCTGCACCGTCTTCCCAAATTTCCTTTTTCCAGATTGGAACGACTTCTTTAATACGTTCAATAGCATATTCGTTAGCTCTATATGCATCTTTACGATGGGGTGATGAAACTGCAATTAACACCGCTATATCTGAAATTTGAAGTGGCCCAATGCGATGAACAATTGTTGTAATCGTCCCTGGCCAACGCGTTTTTATCTCATCGCCTATTTGTGCTAATTTTTTCTCTGCCATAGGTACATATGCTTCGTATTCTAGATATTCTGTTTTAATACCTTTAGTCCATTCTCTTACATGTCCTGTAAATACAACTACAGCACCTTGGTGTTCATTTATAGTAAATTCTCGATACTGTTCTGTTTGGATGGGTTTAGTAACGATTTCAAATTGTTTCATTTAATGTCAATCCCTTTGCTCTATCCATTGTAATAACCAATAATCATATTGTGATAACGCGTGTTTATCATGAACATAATAACAATATTTAACACCAGTTAATTGCTTTAACTGTTCTAATTCTTCAGTAGTCTGATAGACGACCACTTTATCAAAATGTTCATCTTTAAACCCTTCAACCAAAATGATATTACAATCAATTGTAACAGATTGGTCAATCATTTGAGTAAGATTTTGTTTATATGCACGCGTGACAGTTTGTTGATAGTGTTCACCTTGCACAATACTTTGATCTGCTCCAGCATTAAAATGTTTCATATGATCTACATGGTCTTCTTGAAGCGTTATATCATCACCAATGTGGCCATGATGCTTGATTGTGACTATTGTGTAACCATAAGATTTTAAAAATTGTATCGTATGTTGCATCAAGGTTGTTTTTCCTGAATTTTTAAAACCAACTATTTGCAAAATCATAGTGTCATTTCCGTTTCATAGACATTCGATTCAGTTAAAATAACATTAACTGTATGACCTGCTTTAAATCCTCTAGTGCCCCCTGGCAACATAATCATTGAATTGCTATGTGCAATTGCTACTACTGCACCAGATTTATTAAATCCTGATGGCACTACTGTCGCACCACTCTGTGAAAATGTAGCAGATGCTCGAATAAAACGAGTAAAGGGATTCGTCTTAGTAAAATCTTCCATTAAAGTAGCTTTAACAACTTGAGGGTAATAGGCAGTTGCCCCCATCATATGTCGAATCGCAGGTTTGACAAATAATTCAAATCCAGTGAAACAAGCTGATGGATTACCTGATAAACCAAACAAATATTGCCCATTTGCAACAGCTACGGTTGTTACACTACCTGGTCTCATTGCAACTTTATTAAATAACACCTCTGCATTTACAGCTTTGTAAATTTCAGGTAGATAGTCAAAATCTCCAACAGAAACGCCACCCGTAGTAATTACGATGTCATGTTTTGACATGGCATCTTTGACAACTGAAATACTACTTTGCAAATCATCTTGTTGAATTTTATATGCTTCAACGTTTAATCCAGCTTTTGCAGATAGTGCTTTGATCATTGGACCATTTGAATTGCGTATTTTACCTGGTTGTAATTCATCATCCACATCTAATAGTTCACTACCAGTTGCAATGACTGCAATACTTGGGCGTTGTGTCACAGGAACTTTAGAGTAACCATATGTTGCTAGAACGGCTATTGCACCTGGATTAATGATTTGACCTTTTTTCAAGACAATATCACCTGTTGTTGTTTCTTCACCCTTAAGAGATACATTTTCATTTGCTTCAAATGACTTACGTATTGTAAACGTATCTCCATCCTCAACTGTTTGTTCAAACATGACTACTGCATCTGCACCTTCTGGAATTTGGGCTCCTGTCATAATACGTACTGCTTCATTTTGACCTAGTATTTTATCTGAAACTGAACCTGCGCCTATATGATCAATCACTTTAAATTGTTTACGATTTTCTGAGTATGCACCAGCAGAATCTTTACTTCGAATAGCAAACCCGTCATAAGGTGATTTATTAAAACGAGGAATATCATAAGTTGCAACAATATCCTCCGCAAGTACATATCCTAAGCTATCTTCTAACATCACTTCTGTAGTATTCAAATATATATCCTGTTGAACAACACGATTTATCGCTTCTTTAACTGGTATTGCGTTTCTTTTTTCAACTGACATACTTATCATCTCCAAATTATAATTTAAAATCATGATATACTAACCCTATCAGGAGGGTTATTATGTCAAAATTCACTCATATCAATGAACAAGGTAATGCTAAAATGGTAGATGTATCAAATAAAAATATTACTAAACGTACTGCTCAAGCTCATTCTAGCATTACTGTTAATGAAACAATTTATCAACAAATTATAGATAATACTAATAAAAAAGGCAATGTACTTAACACTGCACAAATTGCCGGTATTATGGCAGCTAAAAACACATCGACGATTATACCTATGTGTCATCCTCTACCTTTAACAGGTATAGATGTTCAATTTAACTGGCAAATTAATGATAATACTACATACACATTAAATATCACGGCTATTGTCTCCACTACAGGAAAAACAGGCGTTGAGATGGAGGCATTAACAGCCGCTTCTGCAACTGCTTTAACTGTTTACGATATGACCAAGGCAGTCGATAAAGGTATGATTATCGGTGAGACTTACCTTGAATCAAAATCAGGTGGCAAATCAGGTGACTATCGTCGTTAAGTTATTTCGAGCGCTCATATAATGTTTCAATTTAAATAATAAAGTCATGGATGCAAAACTTCAATTAGGGAAACCTATCATTTAAGTTTAAATCCATGACTATTTTTTTATTTATTCAATTCATGCAACATATGGTTTAATTCTGGCTTGATTAACTTTTCAATAGCCAATTTCACAGCTCCAGTAGATCCTGGTAGAGTATAAATTAATTTGTTCTTCACTGAACCAGCGACTGCTCTTGATAACAATGCTTTAGTTCCGACATCCTCTGTGTAACTTAAATATCTGAATAATTCTCCAAAACCTTCGATTTCTTTATCCAAAAGTGGCTTAACCGCTTCTATCGTAACATCTCTTTGTGCAATGCCAGTTCCACCAGTTATAATTATGACATCAATATCAGATGCCAACCATTGTTCAATTTGAGATTGAATAGCTACTTTATCATCTTTGACAATAGCATAGTTTGAATTTAATACTTCGACATTGATATCTTGTATTAAAGTTTGTACAAGTTGACCACCTTTATCCGTCTCTTTATCCCTAGTATCAGATACAGTTAAAACTGCACATTGAATCATTCTATCTACTTTCGCGTGATCATGTTGATGCATTAATTCCACTCCTATCCGAATAATTGATTGATTAAATGAATGGCATCTAACGTCTTCGTAGTACCATGTATAAGCATTCGTCCACCCTCAAAACTAACAATTCGATGTCCTTTATATTCAAACATTATCATATATTTATTTTCTCGATAATTAAGGTGATGTTGCTTAAGAAATTCACGTACCATTTCCTGGGAAATTTTATCATTATCATATTGTACTGTATCTCTACCACATAACGTTGCATATAATGTATGCTGTTTATTTAAATAAGGAAAGGAAGGATTTGAACCACATGTTGGACACTCTTTTCTAAACATACGGCTAAAACCAAATGTAAAATGTTGACCATCCCATATATCTCCATAAGTTAATTTAGTAGGCACTGATTGCTCAGTTAATAATTTAAAGGCATCTCGCAATTGAAAACTTGTAGTCATCGTAACAGCAGGTTGTATAACACCTACAGTGTCACAAGTTAAATTAATTGCTGGTAGTTGAGGCATTAAACAGTTAAAACAAGGTGTCTCTCCTGGAATAAATGCTGCTTCTATATAAGTACTCTGCACGACACCACCATATATCCAAGGTATATTCTCTTTAAAAGAAAAGTCATTAATTAATTGTCTTGTTTCAAAATTATCTGTCGCATCAATAATAAGATCTATATGTTTAGCATACTTATCTAAAAAATAATAATCGACATGTGTAATAAAAGTTTTTAGTTTCAAGTCATGGCGCAATGCTTTTAAATGGCATTCCGCTGCTACAACTTTAGGCAACATAGTATTAGCATCTTCTTCAGTAAATAATGTTTGTCGTTGTAAATTGCTAAATTCAATATAATCTCTATCTACAATTGAAAGTGTTTTGATTCCCGCACGAACGAGACCCTCAGCAACATGGGTTCCTAACGCTCCCATACCAACAATGAGTACATGTTTTTGACTAATTTTCTGTTGTCCTTCGTGTCCTATTCCTTTAAACAAAGTTTGTCTAGAATAACGTTCACTCGTCATTTTCATTGCCCTCTCTAGTTAATATCCATTTCTATCATTATATCGAACAAAGCGGGAGTGGTACAGAATTCAATATGAATTCATCGGCCACACCCGCAATGTTGACTAGATTTAATAATAGTCTATTATAAGCATCTTGTTAACTTAGATAATAATCATAATTCTACTATAACGCTAAAATTTTATAATTTTCATCCCAATCTATCTTTAATTAACCTATCTTAATAATTTTATCAGCCAATACTTCAGCTTCAAAATTAGAATGTGTGACAAAGATGATTGGTATTTTCCATTCTTTAAAAATACGTTTAATTAACTTTATTCCTTCATCTCTCGTTGCATCATCTAGACTTGAAAATGGCTCATCTAATAAAATCAAGTCTGGCTTTGTACTTAGTGTTCGAGCTAAAGCAACACGTTGAGATTCTCCACCAGAAAGTGTCGATGGATATTGCTCTTTTAGATAATGAATATTTAGACGATCCATTAAATCATCTATATGGACAGATGGTTTAGACATAAAAGTTATATTTTTGTAAACTGTCATATTAGGAAACAATTGGTAATCTTGGAATAAATAGCCAATTTTGCGATTTTGTATTTTCAGATTGACTTTATGCTCAGTATCAGTAATAAGTCTGTCATTGACTTTGATATAGGCTTTATCTGGTGTTCTTAAACCTGCTATCATATTTAGCACTGTGGTTTTACCTATTCCAGAAGGCCCTCGGATTGCGTAAATTTTAGGGACTGTATCGTTAATGTTAATATCAATACATGTCTTTTTTAATTGATATTGAAGCTTTAACTCTAACATCTACTCTACCTCCCTATATTTATCTTTATTCGCAAAATTCAATACACCAATTACCGTAATTGAAAATGCGACTAACACAAGCACCCATAACCAAGCTTGATTTTCTCTACCTTGTTCAACTAAGAAATAAATTTCAAGTGGTAACGTGTTAGTTTTATTGGGTATATAGCCTGCAACCATTAATGTTGCACCGAATTCACCTATAGCACGTGCAAAACTCATCATTATACCCGCTATAATTGAACGTTTAGATAGCGGTAAAATTAGACGATAGAATATTTTATTCTCACTTGCCCCCATGATGCGAGCAGTATTTAGCATTTTCGGGTTAATACTTCTAAATCCTTGAATAGTGTGTTGATACATTAACGGAAAACTAACAATGACAGATGCAATTACTGCACCTGTCATTGTGAATACTACTGGAAGATGTAGTATGTTTTCAAAAAATTGTCCTACAACACTTCTAGGAGAAAATATTATAAGTAAAATAAACCCTAGCACCGTAGGAGGTAGAACAATGGGTAATAATATAAAACTTTCAAGGAGTTTAGTAAGATGCCCTTTTCCTTTATAAAGCAAACGGCAAACAAAGATACCTAGTACTGATACAATAATGGTACTTATGACAGCCACTTGAATCGAAATCCAAAAAGGTGTAATGTCAGGCATACTTATTACCTCCTAAATTTCAAAATGATATTCTTTCAAGATATCTTTTGCTTTTTTAGATTTTAAGAAGTCCATCCACTCTTTTGCAAGTTTCTTATCTGAAGTAGCACCTGCTTCGTAAGTGATTGGTTTTTTAAGTTCAGCTTCTTTAATTTCGTTTACTTTATCTGTTTTCTTTTTATCAGTATATAAATCAGTTTCATAAACAAAGCCCATTTCAGCGTTGCCTTTTTCAACATAATTTAATACTTGTTTAACATCTTTAGCGTAAACTAAATTATCTTTAACTTCACCGTATAAACCTTGATCTTCTATGTACTGTTTCGCATATTTACCTGCTGGAACTGTTTTAACTTCACCAATCGCTAATTTTTCATTATCTTTTAAATCTTTAACTGATGATTTATCGCTATTTTTATCTCCGACTAAGACAAGTTTGTTATGAGCGTATTTATATATATCTTGTGCTTTGTCTTTGTCTTTTAACATATCAACATCTTTAGTATTTGCAGACATGAATACGTCAGCTGGAGCACCTTTTTCGATCTGTTGTCTTAATGCGCCTGAACCACCATAGTTAAAGCTTACATCAACATTTTTATGATCTTTTTTAAATTCTTTTTCTAATGCTTTACTAACATCACCTAAGCTCGCTGCTGCCGAAATTTGTAATTCTTGTTTTTTGTCATTATCTTTTTTACTAGAATCAGATGATTTATTGCCACTATCATTACTACCAGAATTTGAACATCCTGCTAAAATAATTACTAAAGTAGCAATCACTGCCATGAAATGTTTAATATTCATTTCTTAATCCCTTCCTTTTATACATTCAATTATACGCTATTCTTAATCTTTTGAAAGGTATAAATTATAAAAATTCACCTAATATCCATATTATTAAATACATTTAATATACTATTAATTATTTATATGTAATTTAAATCTTTTCAAATTGTGACTAAAAGTTTTAATATAGAATTACATATCCTTAAAGGAGAAATATAAATGAACAAAGATGTGTTACAGGGGCAATCTATTATCCGCTATGAAGATGGACAATTAATAAATACAACAGATAGTTATGTTACAGAATTTCCATTGACTATCAATGTAAACGGTACGGAATTCGCAACGGTTATTTGTAGCCCGACACATATGGAAGAACTTGTAATTGGATTTTTAGCCTCAGAGGGAGCTATTTATAAAAAAGAAGAAATAAAATCATTACAAATAGATGATAGCAAAGGCTTTGCACATGTAGAGTTAACTAAAGATTTAGGCGATCGCTTTGAATACTCTACTAAACGCATGATTGCATCTTGTTGCGGAAAAAGTAGAGAATTTTACTTTCACAATGATGCGGCAATAGCTAAAACCTCAATGTCAAAAATAACATTAACTCCTAAACAAGTACTCAATATGATGACTGGATTACAAACTGCAAGTACATTATTTAAACAAACTGGTGGGTTGCACAATGCCGCCATTAGCGATGGTAATGAATTTTTCGAACATAGACAAGATATTGGTCGCCATAATGCTCTAGATAAACTATATGGGTTTTGTCTTGAAAGACGTATTCCTGTAAGAAATAAGGTGCTTATTTTTAGTGGACGTATTTCATCTGAAATATTATTAAAGGCGGCTAAAATAGGTGTAGGCGTTATATTATCTAAATCCGCACCTACGACTTTAGCTATTACATTAGCCAATGATTTAAATATTACTGCTATTGGCTTTATTAGAGATGGAAGTTTTAATGTTTATAGTCACCCTGAACGTATTAAAGCCACAGAGTAGTTGGAATAATTAGTTTAAACTACTCTGTGGCTTATTTAATTAACTTCTTCTTTAACTATGTGGTAAACAAAACTTTGATACGTATAACCTTGTTTTAAATACATATCTTTTGCTGTATCTTCTCCATCAGCTACAAGTATAACTGGTCGTTCATTTGCTAAGTTACCTATGTATGCTTGTATTGTTGATCCAATACCTTGTCTTTGAAATTGCGCAATTACACCAAAACTATCAATTTCAATAGTTTCGTCAGTAATAATAACATCAACAGTCCCTACTGGTTCATTTTCAACATAAGCAACTAATCGTTTTTTATTGTCTTTTTTTTGTAGGATGGTTTGTCTTACATTATTAACACTTTCAATAGCAAATGGTTTACCATAAGGCAATGCAAATGAATAATAGATATTCAAATAATCTTCTATATTGCTTTCATCAACTTCTTTAATGTCTACATCATTTCTACTAGTTAACTGTGTTAATTCAGTTCCTTCTATAATATAGAATTCAAGTATGCCTAATTGAAAACCTCTATCTTTAATTGCATTTATCCACTCCTGGCTTAATCTTTCATTCTCTGGAAAAGTAAACGCTAAGTGATTTGAATCCTGTTTTTGATGCAGTTCATATTGAGAGGTCATATCCTTGAACCACTGATCTAATGTCGGCATTTCTTTATAAAACCACTTATTCGTATCATACTTAAGCGGTTCTAAAGGTGTTAAATAAATAATTTTCTGCTTATCTTCATGATATAAATGCCCATCTTGCGCAATATTATGTATTGATATATTTGACATAGCTATATTCACCCACTCTATTAGCTTGATAAATTTATTGTATCAAACTTTTAAACCGTGAATGATTTAAAAGAGTTACACCAATTAAACTTGCAATAATGGCTTTAATAATATCTCCAGGTATAAATGTAAATGACAATAAGAATGCTTTGCTTGCATGGATATTTATAATGAAGCCCATAATAATCGTACCCACGATATCTAAGAATAATACACCAATAACTAAAGTAGCGACTAATAATATCGCAAAGTTAATTTTATTAAAGTATCGGTCTCTCACTAATCCTATACCAAATGCAACTACTGGATATAAGAATAAGAATCCGGCTGATGGTCCCGCAAATACTCCGATTCCTCCACGTCCACCAGATAGAACTGGTAAACCTGCAGCAGCTAATAGTAAAAAGACGATGATACTCAGTGTCCCATATTTTTTACCTAGAATAATACCCGCTAAAAATATGCCTATATTTTGTAAAACAATAGGTACTGGCATAATTGGAAGCGGGATTCCTGGTACCAATCCTAAAACACAAATAATTGCTGTCATTAAAGCTGTGTAAACTAAATTTCTTGTATTCATGTTGTATCCTCCTTCTACGAAAATGATTATACCACTAATGTAAACTTTATAAAATATAAAGTTTACATTTAAGAAGGAGAATCTACTTTTTTAGCTAAATCAGTAATATAATTAAAGAAGTCATCATGCTTAACATCAGTGACAACTTTTATAGAACGCCCACTTTCTTTAATAAATGTACGTCCTTGACTAGGCCCTTTAAATTCTACATCTACATTCAATGATTTATATTGAACTAAATCAGGTTTCCCTATATAAGCAGTGGTTAAGACATCCCATAAGAAGTATGTAGAATTTGTAATAAAGTGTGTCAAAGGCGGTACTGCAGCATAGCTAACACCTAAAAAATCTACACCTGGATATTGACGTTCATCAGCCCACATTTGTCGAATGTCTAATGTTAACGGAACTTGATTGGTGCTTTCTAAAGCTACCATATCTATCGCTATTTCACTATCAAATACTGTCTTAACCGCATCCGGATCCCAAAACGCATTCCACTCAGCTGTACCATCATGTTCAGGCTCTTCTACGTTACCTTTTTCGAGAAACGTTCCGCCCATCCAAACTAATTTTTCAATATTATTTTGAATGCTAGGTTCAATTTTAAGCGCTTTAGCCAAATCTGTTAGTGGTCCAGTAAATAGTAAAGTTACAGGTTCACTTGATTGACTTAATACTCTCATAATGTCCTCATACGCTTCTATATCACTGATGGTAGACTGTTCATTGGTAGTTGATTCATTTAATATGGGTAACGCATCCATAAAGAATGCATGCATTCTCCATTCTTTTGGAAAAGGATTAACCCCACGTTCATAGGACGGCGCAACCTGTAAAGAATTATTAGAAAATCGATTTATAATTTTACATGAAGCGCTGACTGAAGGTTCTAAATAAGAATCTGCTCCTATAGTACTAACACCTACTAATTCGATATCATCCATTTGTAATAATAAAAACAAAGATATTAAATCATCTACTCCACCATCGTGATTAAAATATACTTTACGCAAAAAGATTCCTCCTTACATACATTTGTAAATTTAAAAAAGCTACGACTACATTATATGTAATCATAGCTTAAATATCATAAATAATTGATTATAGTTTTTATATTTTATTATTTACTAGCTTTAAGTAACTTGTCTTTTAAATTTTTTCTCATAAAGTCAAGCGTATAAGGGTCATTATACCAGTATGTTTCAGCTTTAACTTCAATAACGTTATTATTTTTCACTGCAGGTAAATTTTTCCATATATTAGTTGTTTCATAACTTGGTTTAGATTTACCTTCACCAGTTGATACGATATAATCACCAGCTACGTCTTCAATTTTTTCTTGGCTTACTTCAGCCCAACCTTCTTTCTTAACTAAATCTTGTTGGCCTTTAGGCATTTTTAAATCAAAGGCTTGATATAATACTTCGCCACCACGACCCCAGTTGTCGCCGTAAGTGTAAACTTTTTTATCAAATTCATCTAAGATAGAAACTGTTGAATCTTTACCAATTGCATCTTTGATTTCTTTTCCATCTTTTTCAGTTTGTTTCTTCCATTTGTCTTCCCATTTTTTAACTTCGTCTTCTTTACCCATAATCTTACCTAGCATTTCTTGTTGTTCTAAATATTTATGTTTTCCATAATCAACTACAATTGTTGGGGCAATTTTTTGATATTTTTTAATATTTTTATCAGTAGAGTAAGCAATAATTAAATCAGGTTTTTTCTTAGCAACTTTCTCAACGTCAGCTTCACCAATTTTAGTCGTGTCTTTAAATTTATTTTTTAAAATTGGACTTTGATCAACTTGATTATTTACTGCAACAATATTTGCGCCTAATTTATGTAAACCACCCGCAAAAGTAGGTGCTACTACCGCAATACGTTTAGGATCTTTAGGGATTTTTATAGTTTTACCACTATCTAATTTATATGATTTTGTTTCTTCTTTTGAATCGGATTTACCTGAACCACCATTATTACCACATGCAGCTAAAACGATGATTAGAACAAGTAAAGGTAAAATTAACTTTTTCATAACATCCTCCTATTGAAAACGATTATCAATTTCATCAAAAATTATATCCTACTACCTCTTTATTTAAAATAAAAATTTTAATAATTTGTGAAATTAAAAAGAGGCTGAGACAAAATAAAATGTCTCAGCCTACTTTATCATTTTGTCAGTAGCTGACTGATTTGAAAATGCGCTTGAATCAAGCTTTTTTCAAACCTAGTCATCCTTGCCTGGTAGGCGGGGCCCTAACAAAGAGAATCTCTTAAAGAAATTCTACAAGCTAAGCAAGTTGGAGTTCGGGGCCCCAGCAAAGAGAATTTCCTAAAGAAATTCTACAAGCTAAGCAAGCTGGGGTTCGGGGCCCCAGCAAAGAGAATTTCCTAAAGAAATTCTACAAGCTAAGCAAGCTGGGGTTCGGGGCCCCAGCAAAGAGAATTTCTTAAAGAAATTCTACAAGCTAAGCAAGTTGGGGTTCGGGGCCCCAGCAAAGAGAATTTCCTAAAGAAATTCTACAAGCTAAGCAAACTGGGGTTCGGGCCCCAGCAAAGAGAATTTCCTAAAGAAATTCTACAAGTTAAGCAAGCTGGGGTTCGGGCCCCAGCAAAGAGAATTTCCTAAAGAAATTCTACAAGTTAAGCAAGCTGGGAATACAACGAAATAAATTTTGAGAAAATATTATTTCTGTCCCACTCCCTAAAATCTATAGTTATTATACTCTTAAAATAAATTACATAAAGATTTCGCTATATTAGTGTATGCTGCATCTTCCATTGGTGGATTGTGTAATCCAGCTCTCATATCTCGATAATAGCGTTGTAACGGACGATCCATTTCCAGACTTTTTGCACCAACAATTCTCATCGCTAAATCAACAACTTCTAACCCTTGGTTCATCACTAGCACTTTACTAGCAGATGTTTCATTCCATAAGTGTGGTTGATTTTCTGAATAATTATATCCTTTTGCGGTACTCCATAAAAAGTGACGTGCTGATAATAGTAAAGACTCCAATTTCCCAATGTTTTGTTGTACAGTTGGTAAATGACTAATAGTTCCTTCTATACTATTTGGACCATAACTCGTCGCAAAGTCTATGGCATAATTTCTTGCCGCCTGTGCAATTCCTAAATATGTACTTGGAATATGTAATATCCAGCCATTCGGTTGTGGCTTTCTTTTTGACTCTACGAAAAAGTCTATAGGTATCCATACATCATTCAATACTAAATCGTGACTTTCTGTAGCTCTCATACCTACCATATTCCAATTATCTGCAATTTCTACACCATCAAATTCTCTTGGTACTAAGAAGAAACCTACTTCCTGTAAATCATCTACATATGCAGCTACAATATAATGGGTCAATGCTTTACTCATTGATGTATACGTTTTAACACCATTTAATAAGTAACCGTCACCTTGTTTTACTGCATGTGTCGCAGGTCTGCCTCCGCGAGTTGGGCTCCCTGTATCCGCTTCACTTACCGCTCGATTAACAAGAGCTCCATTTTCGATATCTTTTGCAAAGCGATTAAGCATGTCCTGCTTCCACATCGTTTGTTCATATATTTGACCTATAACACTTAAATGCCAACCAATAGATAATGCTGTTGCACCGTCAATAGCACCTAAATATGTTTGCAAAACAACCATATCTTCAATAGTGGCACCTTCTCCACCATATTCTACAGGTAGCGTTAGTAAGCTATAACCTTCTTTAACTAGCCATTCAATATTCTCATAAGGGAACCTAGATTGTTTATCATTCCCTGTTGCTCTTGCTTTAAACGTCTCTTCTATTGATTGAAATTTTTTTATCCATTTCTTTTGAATATCTGTATTAATCAGAACTGAATCGATCAATTATATCACCTGTTCATTGTCATTATTATTTAAACCTAGTTTATCACTCGACATTACAAATTGAAAGTTAACCACTTAAGGGATTATAAACACAAAAAGACTTAAGTCAATGAGATTAAATCTCTCAAAACTTAAGTCTTTTATGAATAAACGTTGATTACTTAATGTACTTCTCTAATTCAGCAATCAGTTTATTAATTTTGTCTCGTTGTTCATCTGTTACATAAACAATAACTATTCTTTCATCTTGTATGCTACGTTTTTTTGAAAGTAACTGTAAATCTTTTAACTTCTGTAATGCTTTAGTTAAGTAATAAGGTTTAAACTCTGAATACGTTGCAATTTCCTTTGAAGTTATTTCATTCGTTTTACTTCTTGCAATATAATTTAAAATATAAACCTCTTCATAATTTAAATTATATTTCTTTTTAGTATCTTTGAAGAACTTTTTAACTTGAAATGTTGCGTTAACTAAATCATTGATGTCTTTAATTTGTCCCATATTCTAAACCACTCCTCTGATGTACGTCTTGTTGCTACAAGGTTCATGTCTACTATTTATTACTTACCAAACATTTCTTATGCTATAAAAATTATTTTATAACATTTATGTATAATATTTCAATATTTTTATGAAATCCAAATGATATTAATTATCAATAACAAGTTGCATCAATTAAATTATATATAATCAATTAGTCACTATAGGTATTCATTTGGAGATAAAAAAGAGGACTGAGACAGAATTCTTTATAAAAATTCGTCGTCCCAACCCTACAAGAATGACCAGAATTGAGGAAAGTATGATTTAAGTGTCTTCTCATCTCAGTCAACTACTGCAAATTTGCAAAATAGCAACATTATATTATTTATGTTACAGACTCACATGTTTTTTAGCCTCAACTAATAGTAATAATAATATAACTATAACAAGCGTTGCTTCCTTTAGAATCATAGTAGCGTATTTTAGGTTTTATTCAACTTTTTGATTATTTAATTTTAGACTCCACATAATCAACGAATGCTTTAACGTCTTTAGTTTTGATTTGTTTCATTGGTACTTTTCCAATATTAAAAGTAAACAAAATACCTGTGCCATTAAAATGTATTTCTTCTATTTCATTATATGGGATATTTCTATAATAGAATTGACCATTCATATCTACATTCATAATTAATCTTTCAGAAGTGGCAATAAATGCTCCTTCAAATTCACTTTGGCCTTGAACATTATACTCAATGACACCTAATACTGAAGGGCCTTTTGACTCTGTTGGAAACAAATCGTTGGGATTCACATTATCTAGAATCATGAATTCATTCTCCTTACATATTATGATATTTTATTGTACTTCATTTCCTCTTGGAACTTATTGTAACATCTAATAAATAATTTATTTGTTTCATATGCTCGTGATTCAATAAATTTTACATTTACAATACGTTCATCTATTGAATTACGATACTTTTCTAAATATCCTTTTTGATAAAGATCATTAATAACCACGTTCATACATATTAAATATCGATATGATATTGCCTGAATTTCTTTTAATGAAATAACTTGTCGACTAGATAGTAACTTACCTAATAAAAACAATTCATCCAAACTCAAATTAGACTCCTTTGCTATATTTCGAACTTTGTAAAGTGCGTCAAAAATGGTTATAACCTGCCCTAATTTATTATAGTGGGCTGTTGTTTCTACTAAATAGTCAAAATTTTTCCCTTTTATCATTTCACTAACTTCCATAAACATAATGTTCAGTTTATCTTGACAGCTATTGGATGGGAGAAATAATATACGTCTTTGGTCATTATCATCACGCAATTTAGTGATCCATCCTAAATGATATAAATGCTCTAAATGATGTCGTAATTGTCTTTTTGAAATGGTTTGATAAGTGATTAACTCATCTATATAAACGCCTTGATGATGAACATGAAAATATTTAATGATTTCATACAATGTTTTTAATTGCTCAAATTTTAATTGGTAACTATACTTTAGCACCTCACCTACCGCTTTCATAAAAACAAGATAAAATAATAATGTTTCTAGCTTATTTTTATTCATCATAGCTATCACCTCATAACACTATTTCAGGATTGGACGGTTAAGAGTTTCCATGCTAATTTGATAACAAATTGTCTAATCATAGCCCCATATTTTAAAACTGCATTTGAAACTATTGAATATATAACTCTATATTTATCCAATCTATTAAAGATAGACATTGACTTGATTTCTTAAATAAACAACATTATCTTTATAATTTATCAATTGAAAGGTCGTGTTTACTTGTACTCAATCATCATGTTTGACTTATATCTATTATTATTCAGTTGAACTGTAATTATCTTTTACTTCAGCAATTAATAATTGTGTTTCTTCATCTAATGGTATTTCTGATTGATTAAATGATTGATATTGGTGCGATTGATTCTTAGTTCTGATTTGACCAGGTGTGGTGCCGTATTTTTTATTAAATAAAGCAATGAAATGTGGAAAATGGTTGAATCCATGCTTATATGCAATATCTTGTATTAAATGATTACTTTTTAAAATGTCTATCAAACATAATTTTAATCTAACATCATTAATATATTGTGTAATATTATGATAAGGCGTGTGATACTTGATGACTTTACTAAGTTCCTTGGCTGACATATTGAGTGCATTAGCCATATCTTGGCGACTTATCTTATTACTGTGATGTTTAATAATATACTTATGTACTTTGTCAACTAAGGCATTATCTAGTTTGTAATGAGTGCGTTGATTTCTCTGCAAGTATCCTAATTCTACACATAAGTGTTTTACCAGCTTATCTTTTATTTGTAATTTATCTGACTTACTACTTTCAAAATCAAGTAAATTTAAAATAAAGGGTTCTAATTGTTTTCTTTCAATAGAAGGAAATTTATATCCATTAGACTTAATATAATCATCAGCATATTTCAAATAATCTTTGAATGCTATTTCAATACTAGCGATAATTGCTCCATCCTCATTCTCAATCGAGTAAATATCATTTAACATTACAAATAATAAATCTCTCTCTTTCATTTGAAATTTCTTTAAATTTAAAATTACTCTCCCTGACCCCTTTAGCCAATAGATTAATTTAATATTTGATTCCTTTTGACTACTTATCTTTATATTTTTTAAAAGCTTTACCGAAAAGTTATCAATCATACGAACGTCCTTTCACTTTATAATATATAAAGATATGACATAAACAGAAATAATAAATTATCCCCCATAACGCTAATAACTATTGCTGCATTAATAACGATTTTCTAATTAAACGCTTTTTTGAATGCCTATCTTCATTTATAATTGTATGTTTTATTTCGGTATTAGCAGTAGCAAACTTTTAACCAATTATATCATTTTATTATCTTATATAAATGTTTTTGTATATTTTTTATAATGTTTTTATGAATAATCCCTAATAAGAGCTTCTTTTATAGCATTTCAGAGTAATAATACAATTTAATTAATAGATCTTTTGTATATATATAATTTTAAAACAATACAAAAGTAATGAATTCTATTAATTTTATATCAAATTAATTTTTGCTGTTACTTTACAAAAATGTTACAAGAAAATGAGTATCTTTTTCATATATTTTTTTAAACACTGTTATGACAACGTTTTTTAATATTACAAAAAATTACTTATTGTATTTAACTCAACACTATTTATTAGCAAAAAATTACAAAATGATAACAACGCACACAAAATGATTTTTTTCTGATAAAGTATGTCTTGTCGTTAAGAAACTTATTAAAAACTGGACTCAAGGGTCATCAAATGACTATTAAATATAAAATATTAATTTAATTCTCAGGAGGAAATTTTACAATGAAAAAAATCGCTACAGCTACAATCGCTACTGCAGGAGTTGCAACTATCGCTATCGCTGGACATGGTCATGAGGCACATGCAGCAGAACAAGGATATAACCCAAATGATCCAACTTCATACAGCTACTCTTACACTATCGACCAACAAGGTAACTATCATTACACTTGGAAAGGTAACTGGAGCCCAAATCAAGTAAATCACTCTAGTCAATCTAATTATTCATACAACAACTATTCATATAATTACAATAACTATAATAACTACAACAACTACAGCAATAACACTCAATCATATAGTGCAAATAATCAACAAACTGGTGGTTTAGGTGCTAGTTACTCAACTTCAGATCGTAACATTAAAGTAACTACAACTACTGCTCCATCATCACAATCAACTGGCGTTTCAATTTCAAGAACTTCAAGTTCAGGTAGTAACTTATATACTGCTGGTCAATGTACATATTATGTATTTGATAGAGTTGGCGGTAAAATCGGTTCAACTTGGGGAAATGCTAATAACTGGGCAAGCGCTGCAGCTGCTTCAAGTTACACAGTAAACAATTCACCATCAGCTGGTGCTATTTTACAAACTTCACAAGGTGCATATGGTCACGTAGCATTCGTTGAAAGTGTTGGTAGTGACGGTTCAGTTACAGTATCAGAAATGAACTATGGTCATGGTGCTGGTGTTGTTACTTCACGTACTATTTCAGCTAGCCAAGCTGCTTCATATAACTACATTCACTAATTTTATTAATAAGTATAAAAGCGATCCATTTTTGGATCGCTTTTTTGCGCTTACTTTCAGACTCAAAGATATATACATTAAACAACATGCATCTCCACTAGTTTAAAAATCTTATTATGAGATATAAATATCATCCTGCCGTATAATTAAAAACAAAAAAGATTGGAAAGTAATAATCAATACTTTCCAATCTTAATCTATTTCGAACAAATTCATTCTTTCTTGATTTGTTATATCTATTACTACATAATTGTTGATAATAAATTCGTTTGTCCATCGTTCATGGATCCAATTCTCGCTACAAAAATATCTATGTAACGTTTTAACATACTTAAATACATCCTTTTCACAAATGATTAAACATATTTTCACGAATTTTTTACATAACTTTTGTTATCTAATTTTCTAATACCAATTCCAG
The DNA here is from genome assembly GCF_003217445.1 of Staphylococcus sp. AtHG25. Classification (NCBI taxonomy): domain Bacteria; kingdom Bacillati; phylum Bacillota; class Bacilli; order Caryophanales; family Staphylococcaceae; genus Staphylococcus; species Staphylococcus sp. AtHG25. Next base: position 90,822 of record NZ_QJSN01000003.1, read on the forward strand.
TAAAGCCGTAAATAATTGCTAATACTGCACACAAGTAGCATGGAACTGTCCAAATAAAGAATTGATCTACTGATACTCCCAGTTGTTGTGTGTAGTATATGCCTGAAGTTCCCCATGGTATTAACGGCAACACCATCGTACTTGAATCTTCTAAAGTTCTTGATAAATTTGATTTATCTAAATTCCTACTAACAAACATGTCTTTCATTAAGACACCCACCATAATAATTACTATAGATGCTACACCAGCTGCAAATACTAACATTAAACAGCAAATGACTGTTATTAAGATAAGCGTTCCTACTGAATGTATACCTTTAGAAACCGTTTTTAACATGACATCTAAACATCCCGATACTTCAACAATACCTGCAAATGCATACCCACAAAATATTGTCACTAGTATTTCTGTCATACTCATCATTCCACCTTGTTCTAATAGCGATGTTGCATTGGTAGAAAGATTGGAATGTCCAGTCATCGCAGGTGTAAATCCATTAAACATAGCTTTAAAACCATCAACTATATTAAAATGATTATTTAATGTTCCAATAATAACTGCACTTAAACTTGATGCTAACATAGATGGTACAGTAGATACGTTACAAACTAAACATATGATTATGACTAATAACGGCACCCACACCCAAATATTTATATTATAGATACCATCAAGTTCATTCAGTAACTTATTAATTTGTTTCGTATTCACTGACCCTTTTGAAGTTAACCCTGCAAAGAACCAAACTATTAGTCCAATAATTGAAGCAGGTATCGTTGTCCACATCATTGATCTGATATGAGAAAAGATATTTACCTTAGTTACTAAAGCAGCTAAGTTAGTTGTATCTGATAATGGTGACATTTTATCACCAAAGACCGCACCTGCAATAATAGCACCTGCTGCCATACCCATATCGATATTCAACTGATGCGCAATTGATATCAACGCAATACCAGCTGTTGAAGCTGATCCCCAGGCTGTCCCAGTAGCTAAACTACTAATAGCTGATATTAAAAAGGCAGAAACTAAAAAGTAATGTGGATTTAAAAACTTTAGACCGTAGTATATTAAAGCTGGAACAGTTCCAGAATACATCCAACTTCCAACTATTATACCTACAGCTAGTATAATAAATATTGCAGGCATAGCCGTCGTTAATCTTCGTGTAATTCCCTCTTCTAAATCTTTCCATTTTAAGCCTACTCGCCAAGCTATCAAAGCTGCATATGCAGATGATATGAGTAACAGTACCTGAATGGGAATATTAAATTTTATAAAGCCTATTGTCACGACAATAACCATAACGATAATTGTAGATATTGCTTCCAAAAATGATGGCTGTCTTTTCATACATATTCCTCTTTTCCTTTTAGTTAATTACCTCTTTTCATAGTTAGATGTGCATTTAATCATAAATAGAATGTTAATTAAAGATTCATTTTTAGTAATCTAAATTTGTTAATTATTCTAAACCAAGTTTTTCTAAACCAAGTTCTTCTACTTTTAGACCTTCATCGAAAAAGTCACGTTCTAAAATTGTTGATGCAATCATGATAACAGCATCTATATTAGGCGTTTCAACATCAATTGCACGCCCTAAACTTGACCATAGTACTAGTCCATATGCAATATCTTCAGTTAAATAACGATTTTGTACTGAATTAGGCCCTGGTATTTGAGAAAACACAGGACTTGTATTAAATAAACGATTTAATGGTTCATCTTCGTCTTTACGTTCTAAATAGCCTCTTTGAATACGTGCTTCTTTGGCTGTTAAAAGTTCAAATCCTAATTTACGCCCTAGTGTTAAACGTTCCAATTCAATTGCATGTAATAATCTTACTGTGTGCTTCGTAATACCTTCTTTATAGAGGGCAAATGAATCAGCATAATCAATTCTTCCTACATTTAATAACGTTGGACCAGGATGAACCTCTGGGTTTCCGTTTTCTAAATTTGTCTTCCATAGATTTTCTTCTTTAACAAGATACGGATATATTTGACTTACTTTTTCAAAGCTGTCACTAAGTTCCTTCTTATTATATGTAGAAAAGAATACTTTACGTACATTCAATGATAAGTCTACGCGTGCATTTTCAAAGTCAACGCGCGTACCGTAAGTAAGTGTATTAGCTTCAGCAAACTTCGGCTCTACCTCAATATGTTTATCTTCAAGTACGTTAATAAATCGAATTGACGCCATGGCAGCTGCAATATTGAAGAAAATAAGTTGATCACTTGTTACATGCTCAGCCATAATTTCCGCATAGTATTCAATATATGATGATGGAATGATAACTTGAATTATCTCAGCATCTTTCAATACATATTCAATGTCATCACTTATGTCTGTAAATGGTACAAATGATTCTGTACCTTCATTATTAAAATCAAATCCACCCTTTTCTAATGCGTTATTAAATTTTTTAATGGATGAATTTCGACAATATAATTTCACATCATGTCCTTGATTTACCATATCTACTGCCGCTGTAACTGCACCGTTACCTGATCCTACTACCGCTATTTTCATAGTTATAACTTCCTTTCTTAATCAAATCAGCGTCTCTGCTTTTCATTTAAAAAATTAAGGGAGCAGGTCAGAAATCTAATAAATGTAAATAGATTTCTTCATATCCTCAAATACAACCATTTATTAAAATGATCATATTTAAGTCCCGCTCCCGGGCAAAGTTGGCTAGAATAAAAATATATCTTAAATCAACATTATTTCTATTCAGTCAGCTAATGCCAAATCCTAATAATGAGTTTTACTAATATCATTAGTAATCAATTTTTATACAACGCTAAACTATATCCTATTTTTCAAAAATTAAACACAACTCAATTATTTATATTAATTTTAAAATTAACTAATCTTTTTTAAGTAACTTTGTTATATTAATTATGAAACATAACTTTTTAATTGAGAGGAGTATTATTATGTCGGATTATTATGATCAATCACAAGACTCTATGGTAAAGAGAGATAATGAAGATGATGCCCGATTAATGTCTATGTTAATTTTCCTATTGGGGTTCTTCACTTCTGTAATAGGTCCAATTATTATTTGGGCTATCAAGCGTAATGAATCACGATTAGTTGATAAAGCTGGAAAGAATTACTTCAACATGCTTATTTCTTATTTAATTTGGAACTTTGTTGTTGGTATATGTATGGTACCTGTATTTTTCATATATATAGTTAATAATGAAGCAGCGATCATTATCGCTACAATATTATTATTTGTTCTTTCATTACTATTAATTGTACTTACTATCCTATATGTAGTTTTTCATATCGTTGCATGCGTTAAATATTTTGGTGGAAAAGAGTATGTAGTGCCTTTATCAATTCGTTTCTTCAAATAAGTTGTACAGCATCTAATATTACAAAGGGTTGTAACAATAATCATTTGTTAACACTAACTAAATATAAGATTGATGTAGTATACATGCATAATTCAAGCTATATTACAGTACGTAACCTTGAACTACTCTTTATTACGGAGTTGTTCAAGGTTTTTGTATTTCATTTACGAAATCGTAACATTGCACACAGTGCTAATAGAATCTGATAAAGTATGACATGTCGTTGGGAGCGACAAAAAAATACAAATTCAAAGTCTATTCAACATATCGCTATTTTCAACCTATTGTTGAATACAAATTTTGGGAGGACTTTTTACTATGAAAAAAATTATTACAATTTCAACTTTAACAGCAGGCATTGGTGTATCAGCATTAGGATTAAATGCTAACCATGCAGATGCTGCAGAATATATTCACAATTCAACACCACAACATAATCAATTCGGACAACAAAGTCCACATGGTCAAAATATGCAATTTAGTCATCAACAAGGACAAGGTTATCAACAGCCTCAATTTAAACAACAATCTTTCAACTATAATCAAAGCACTACAACTTCAACAACATCAGATGGAAGTTCGTCATCTAGTAGTTCTTCTACAACTACGTCTTCTTCAACTCAAACTACATCTTCTACATCAGGTAATTTATACACAGCCGGCCAATGTACTTGGTATGTATATGACAGAGTTGGTGGTAAAATCGGTAGTACTTGGGGAAATGCTAATAACTGGGCGAGTGTAGCATCAGCAGCAGGGTACACTGTAAATAATACTCCAGAAAAAGGTTCAATTCTTCAAACATCTGAAGGTTCTTATGGACATGTTGCGTATGTAGAAAGTGTTGGTAGCGATGGTTCAGTAACTGTTTCTGAAATGAATTATTCTGGTGGACCATATGTCAAAGATACACGTACAATTTCAGCTAGCCAAGCTAGTTCTTATAACTACATCCATTTATCATAATTTTAAATAAAGCTTAAATGATGCTAATCATAAATATAGGATAACATTATACTATAGAGCTGCATTGTAAATTCACAGTAGCTAAATGGTTGAAAAGTCGCTTTAAATCAAGCTTTCTCAATTCTAATCATTCATGTAGGACTAGAGGCTGGGACAATATAAAATGTCTCAGCCTACTTTATCATTTTGTCAGTAGCTAACTGATTTGAAAATGCGCTTGAATCAAGCTTTTTTCAAACCTAGTCATCCTTGCCTGGTAGGCGGGGCCCCAGCAAAGAGAATTTCCTAAAGAAATTCTACAAGCTAAGCAAGCTGGGGATACAACGAAATAAATTTTGAGAAAATATTATTTCTGTCCCAATCCGAAGTCCTTTTTAAGTTTTACAAATTGAATAAAAAGTAACGCTATGAGAGAATAAGCATATTAGTCTTTATTTTATAAGGAGTGTGAAGGTATGCAATGGCTTAAAGTCATCTTAGCTGGCATTATTGAAGTTATTTGGGTAATTGGATTAAATAATGCCCATAATTTTGCAACTTGGTTATTTACATTAGTTTTTATTGCACTAAGCTTCTACTTGATGATTTCCGCCTCTAAACAACTTCCAGTCAGTACAGTTTATGCAGTATTTGTGGGAATAGGAGCTGCTGGTACAGTTATTGCAGATATGCTTTTCTTTGGAGAACCTTTTACAAAAATGAAAGTTGTATTACTGCTTCTGTTATTAGTTGGCATTATTGGACTTAAACTGTCAACGTATGACTCACCTAAGGGAGGAATGTAATATGTCATGGCTATATTTACTCATTGCAGGATTATTAGAGGTACTTGGTGTCATATGGTTAAACCAATATGCACGCTCAAAACAAAAATTTTATATTGTTTTAATGGCAATTACGTTTATTTTTAGTTTTAGTGTATTAAAATTAGCTATGACAACAATTCCAATGGGAACAGCATATGCTATATGGACTGGTATTGGCACAGCTGGAGGAGCTATTGTAGGAATGTTATTTTACAAAGAATCAACACATTTTAGCCGTATCATTTTTATTTTCTTGATACTCTTCTCTGTAATCGGCCTTAAAATGATTTAATAAAATTGTATGAATTACATTTGTATACGTTTTCTCCTTTTATTATACTTAAAGAGAGATTATTGATAAGGAGTGAGTTTAATGGTAAAAGTTTATATAGCAGGTGCAATTCCAGAAGTAGGATTAAATTTACTTAAAGAACACTTTGAAGTAGAAATGTATGAATGTGAAGGCATTATTGATAAAGAAACACTAATGGAAGGTGTCAAAGATGCTTCTGCGCTTATAAGCATTCTATCTACGAATGTTGATCAGGAAGTGATTGATAGTGCAAGTAACCTTAAAATCATTGCAAACTATGGTGCTGGCTTTAATAATGTGGATGTTAAATATGCACGTGAAAAAGATATTGATGTAACAAATACACCTAAAGCATCAACAGCCTCAACTGCTGAATTAACTTTCGGACTCGTTTTAGCAGTTGCGCGTCGCATAGTTGAAGGAGATAAATTATCTCGAACACAAGGTTTTGATGGATGGGCACCTTTATTCTTTAGAGGTCGTGAAGTGTCTGGCAAAACGATTGGCATAATCGGTTTAGGTGAAATTGGTAGTGCAGTAGCTAAGCGTGCTAAAGCTTTTGATATGGATATCTTATATACTGGTCCTCACCAAAAGAAAGAAAAAGAACGTGAAATTGGTGCAAAATATGTAGATCTAAATACCTTACTTGAAAATGCTGACTTCATCACAATCAATGCTGCTTATAATCCTGATTTACATCACATGATTGATACCGAACAATTTAAACTGATGAAATCCACAGCCTATTTAATTAATGCAGGTCGCGGTCCAATAGTTAATGAAGAAGCTTTAGTAAAAGCTTTAGAAGACAAAGAAATTGAAGGTGCTGCATTAGATGTATATGAATTTGAACCTGAAATTACAGAAGGTTTGAAATCACTAGATAATGTAGTTATCACACCTCATATTGGTAACGCAACATATGAAGCAAGAGATATGATGTCTAAAATCGTCGCAAATGATACGATTAAAAAGTTAAATGGTGAAACTCCACAGTTTATAGTTAATAAATAATTTATAATGTAAAAAAGACGGAAACTGAAAGAGACTACGAAGCATATTAATCATTAACTTATATGCTTAATTAGTCTTCAGTATCCGTCTTATTTTATTTATGCTTCGCTTTATACAGGAATTTAGTTTGTCCACTTAACAAACGTTTAGGTGTTCGTTTCATAACACTATTACGTAATGAAATAGCAAACGTTTTATCTTTTTGCGCTATTTTACCAATTTTTCTTGAGCGTTTGATAACTTTTGCAGTATGTTTAACTCTTAATTTATCATAACGTTTTAATGCTTTTTCTAAATCATATTCTTCTAAACAATTAACTAGTACAATCGCATCTTCCATAGCTTGTCCAGCACCTTGACCCATATTAGGCGTCGTTGCATGCGCTGCATCCCCTAACAATAGAATATGTTGATTTACAAATGATTTGAGTGGTTTCATATCATATAAATCATGCTTCAGAATACCTGTTTCACTTTGCTTATCTAAAATTTGTCGTACTGGTTCAGGATAATTATTAAAATATGCTTGTAGATGTGGTTTTTCAAACGATTGATATTTGGGATCCCTTTCAGACGCATTCATTGTGATAAACCAATAAGCTCGGTTGTTAATAAGTGGCACTATCCCTACTCGACCTCGTTTACCCCAATATTCACTAGCAATATCAATGTTATGTAGATCAGCATCATCCACTAAGCCACGAAAACACGTATACCCTTGATAAAGTATCTTCGCATTCGGATGAATAGCTTGTCTGACAACAGAATGAAGCCCGTCCGCACCTATACATAAATCAAAACTTTGACTTGCATGATTTGAAAAGTGAACCATCGTATGTTGTTCAACGTTTTCAACCTTAATAACATCATGGTCTGTATAAATGCATTGAGGATTAACATAAGATTGTATCAATTCAATCAAAGTTTGTCGCGCTAATGTTACATTCAACGTAGCCTCTTTTAATTTTACTGCAGACAAAGTATTTCCTTTATCATCTAGTACATTCATTGCAGATAAGTTCTGGCCAGCATTTTTAATTCCTTTAGATAGGTCATGTTTACCTAATTTCTTGATAACATTATCACCAATTCCTATACCTGCACCAACTTCACTTATATTTGATTGTCTTTCAAATATAGAAACGTCATGTCCTTTTTCTGAAAGAAGTGCGCCAGCGGTTAAACCACCTATACCTGCACCTATTATTGCAATTTTCATTTATTTACACCTCAATATTAAATTCACCTAAATTTTATCTTAACAGTATGTTGCAGTTGCAACTTATATTGTATATCACTCTATTAGCCAATCAGTTTTGGAGGCATAGAAGTTCTTACGTACCTCATCTTTTTTTATACCAAATTGGTCATAATATGCTTGCATATACTTTGCTATTTTATCTGCCCATAAAATATCGCTTGCATACTGATGTTGGCCTGGACTTTTAGGATTCCACCTCATTTGATACAGCGTAATTTGATCATTATCAAAATAATTCGTTCTAATAAATTTAGCTCCACCAAGTATCGCTTTTCGTGGTGAAGTCCATGATGCTTCCTTAGCGTAACTCTTACCTGTATGAATAGCATTTTCATCGAAAGCACCGACTCCAAAAAAGTTGTAATAACGATTGTTACCTTCTTTAATACCACTGGCAAGTTTAGAGTTACCATTAGCAGTCTCCACACGTGCATGGCTTATTAAATAAATAATATTGACTTGATATTTGTCTTGAGCCTCTTTAAAAGCATCAGCTTGATTTTCAAGAATACCATTCCCTTGTAACATCTTTTTGACTTCTTGTTTTGACATAGGAACTTGTTGTGAAATATCCATGTATTTTAACTTATTATCGTCTCGAGTAATGCGCATTGCCCTCTCTATTTCTCGGCTATTTGCATTTACAAACTCACCATCTCTGTCTACTGTATTCAATACACTCGAATCTGTTTGTTTCTGAATTGCTTCTTGAAAGCTATAGTTGCGATCATTGTCCAACAGTTCTGAGTGATTAATTATTAATAATACTATGAAGACAATGATAATAATAAGCAACAGTAAGAATGGTAAACGTAAATGATTTAATTGCTTCATGTAGATGACAATCCTTTATAGCTATTTAAGATAAATAAAAATAAGTACTTATAATAACAATTAAGACTATAGCAAATGATATGTTGATGACTATCTTCATGCCAGTTCGATCTCGAAAAAGCACGTTAAATATAACTAAACTAATTGCTAATGACACAGCGAACATTGAAATCGCTAACACCATTTGCATCATAATTAAAAAAATAATTCCTAAAACAATAAAGACATTAGAAATAACTGTCATAATTTTAATCGCGTTTGGATGAATTGTTCTCACCCCTTCTTTAGTAATAATATATACTACACCTTACCATAATTTATGTAGAAAGTACTTATAAATCTTATTAAATAATGAAAGAAAGGAGCGAGACAGAATTCGATTTGAATTCATTATCCCACCCCTAAGGATGACTTGAACTAAGTAAGTTTAGTATAAGTGCCTTCTCAATTCAGTCATCTACTGCATATTTACTTTGTAGCCTTTGATTATTTAATTTGTACCAATCTTTTTATACATTAATGTATTATTTATCTTCTCTAGACATCCCTTTAAGCAAATTGAGCATATAAGTTAAGCTACGATTCATATCATCGTCTTTGAGTACGCCCATTAGACTACGAATACTTGTTTTAGCATTAGGATTTGCTTGATTTGCAACGTGCAATCCTTTATTTAATTTATTTAAGAATTGGCTTAACTCTTGAACATTAAGCTCACCTAACATAAAGACCATTGGTGCTAAATTTGTAATTAGACCCGCATATAAATCTTTGTTAAGTTCTGTCATAAATTTATTGATTATGACTTGACGTCCTCTAATGCCACCGTTCATTAAATCAAGAATTTTAGCTTCATCTAATGCTTTTACTAAACGTATTGCTTTTAAAATACTATCTTTATTTTCTGCAATAGCATCTGTTACTTCATTGATACTCTCGATTTTAATTTGTTCTTCTGATTTCTCTAAACGTTTAATTTTAGTTATTCTTTCAGCCATTATTTATCCACCACATTTCCTGGGAAAACATAGTCAGGACGTTCCCATTTTTTCTGTACTTGGACACTATATTGCGGGTTACGTTTTTTATCGACACGGAAGTTTGTTGGGTTTAATGGTGATTTACCTTTACGAGTCAATACTTCCATGCGACAACTAGTTCGTTTATAAGATGGCGTATCTGTATATTTATCTACATCACTATTAGTTAATTTATTGATAGCACCTAAATCACCATTTGACATTGCATCATTATTTAAAGGAATATAAATTTCTCTGTCTTTAACTCGATCAGTTACAGTTGCAATTAATGTTGCTTCACCTGTTTCTGAAATCAATCGTAATTCTGCACCTTCATGAATATCACGATCTTTAGCTAGCTCTGGAGAAATTTCTACAAATGCATTTGGCACTTTATACTTAATCATTTCAGTTTGATAAGTCATATTACCTTCATGGAAATGCTCTAGTAAACGACCGTTATTTACATGCAGGTCATAAACTTCATCTTCTTTAAAGAAATTGTCAAATGTTAATGGGAATAACTTAGCACGACTATTTTCAAAGTTAAAGCCATCCATATATAATGTTGGCTGGTCTGTACCATCTGGTGCTACAGGCCATTGAAGACTATTGAAACCTTGTAATCGTTCATAATTTACACCTGAATATGATGGTGTTAATCGTGCAATTTCATCCATGATTTCACTTGGATGTTTGTAATTCCAATCTGCGCCCATGCGTTGTGCTATTAATTGGAAGATTTCCCAGTCTGGTTTAGAATCGCCTAGCGGTTGTAATGCTTTATTAATACGTTGAATTCGGCGTTCTGTATTCGTGAATGTACCATCTTTTTCTAATGATGGACTAGCTGGTAAGACGACATCTGCATATGTTGCTGTGAAAGTTAGGAACTCATCTTGAACAACTAAGAAGTCTACTTTTTCCAATGCAGATTGAACAAAATTAATATTAGAATCAACAATACCTGTATCTTCACCGTATAAGTATAATGACTGAATATCTCCATTATGGATACCTTCCATCATTTGGTGATTATCGCGTCCAGGTGTTGGATTTAATTCTACACCATATTCTTTTTCAAATTTTGCTCTCACTTCATCATCAGCTACTTTTTGATAACCTGGGAATTGATCTGGCATACTTCCCATATCACTTGCGCCTTGTACATTATTGTGACCACGTAATGGATAAGCACCTGAACCTGGTTTTCTATAGTTACCTGTCACGAGCAATAAGTTTGAGATAGCTGTACTTGTATCACTACCGATGTCTTGTTGTGTAACACCCATTGCCCAACAAATTGACATTGATTCAGCTTTTGCAGCTTCTTCTGCAAAGCTAATGATTTGTTCTTTAGGAATACCTGTTGTTTCTTCTGCAAAATCCATAGTGAACAATTCTAATGATTTATAGTAATCTTCATAATTATCGACCCAATCATTCAAGAAAGCTTTATCGTGTAAATCGTTGTCAATGATATATTTAGTAGCTGCACCTAACCAAACTAAATCAGTTCCTGGCTTAGGTTGATAGAATGCATCTGCACGCTCAGCCATTTCATGTTTTCTAATATCGAATACATGCATCTTTTGTCCGAATAACTTTTGTGCACGTTTCATTCTAGATGCAATAACTGGATGCGCTTCAGCTGTATTTGTACCGATTAGAACAGTCATAGCAGCTCTCTCAAGGTCTTCAATTGAACCAGAGTCACCACCGTGACCAACAGTTCTAAATAGACCTTTCGTTGCTGGTGCTTGGCAATATCTTGAACAGTTATCAACGTTGTTAGATCCAAAGACTTGTCGTGAAAGTTTTTGCATTAAATATGATTCTTCATTAGTACCTTTAGAAGATGCGATAAATGCTAAATGATCGCCACCATATTCATTTTTGATTCGCTTAAAGTTAGTTTCAATAACATCTAAAGCTTCATCCCATTCAACTTCATGGAATTCTCCATCTTTTCTAACTAGAGGTTTCGTTAAACGTTGGTCTGAGTTAATGTGACCCCAAGAGAATTTACCTTTAACACATGTAGCAATTTTGTTTGCTGGAGAATCATGTGATGGTTGAACTTTTAGCACTTCTCTGTCTTTAGTCCATACATCAAATGAACAACCTACACCACAATATGTACAAACTGTTTTCGTTTTCTTAATGCGTTCTTTACGCATTTCCGCTTCTGAATCAGAAACTGCAAATAGTAATCCATCACCTGGTTCAGCCTTTTTAGTTAAATCTATCATTGCAGCAAGTGAACCTGGTTCAGTATCTGTCATGTAACCAGCATTACCTTCCATATTCACTTCCATCATGGCATTACAAGGACATACAGTTGCACATTGTCCACACGATACACATGATGATTCATTAATAGGAACATCATTATCCCAGATAACTCTAGGATGCTCACGATTCCAATCAATTGAAATTGTTTCATTTACTTCGATATCCTGACACGCTTCTACACAACGACCACAAAGAATACATTGGTCTGGGTCATATCGATAGAATGGACCATAGTCTTTTTCATATGGTTTCGTTTTGTATTCGTATGATTGTTCTTCTAATCCCCATGCGTCCATAGCGTTATGTATTTCACAATCACCGTTATTGTAATCACATACTGTACAATACAGCATATGTTTTTCTAAAATGCGATCTAAAGCTTCCTTTTGGCTAGCTTTAACATCATTATTCTGAGTATTAACTGTCATGGGTCGATCTACAACAGTACTACACGCACGTTCAATTTTGTCATCAATTTCAACCATACATGTATCACATGTTTGAATTGGTCCCATTGATTCGTTATAACAAATTGAAGGTACGAAAGTATCACGAGATTTTATAAACTCGAGTAAACTTGTTCCAGGTTCTACAAGATAATCTGTGCCATCAAGCGTGACGATTAAATGTTCTTGCATACTTTCCACCCCACCTATATAAATTTTCCGTAAAATGGCTTTGGCTACTTAACTATTCCATTTCAATACCCCACATATATTGAACATAGAATTACATTAATTGTATTACTTATTTCATTAAATGTTAAGCGTTTCATAAATTTTTGCAATTTTAAAAGAATTAAATATACATGTGTTTCAAATGTAAAAAAAAAACTAACTTTAATGCAGATACAATTTAAAAAAATAAAAATAGAGATAGGACTGAAATGATTTCTCTCTCATTGTCCTATCTCTATAAAAATCCTAGTAATAACAGCTAAAGTAAAAACGTCTATTGCATTAAAAATTTAATTTTGTAAATTATTATTCAATATTTCTGTGGCACTTTGCTTTGAATCGTCATTAGGTATGAAATACCACAATCCATCGTCTTGAATACCACCCTGACCTTCTAATTGATGTCGGTTTACAGTTGTATTAGCATTTTTATAATTCTTTCTAATATCATTCATGTCACTCAATGTTAAATCGGTTTTAACATTTTTCTGGATCTGATTAATTAATGATGGAAAATGCGTGAGCGCCGAAGTACTTGTCATCTTATTAGCCATTGCTTGAAGGATAAGTTGTTGTCGTTCTTGACGACCAAAATCTCCTCCAGCACCTTCCTCTTTACGACTACGCATGAAGGCCATTGCAGTATCTCCATCCACATGAGTTAATTGACCTTTTACAAATTTAGTTCCTTTAGTGGTGAAAGTATCATTACTAGTAACATTCACACCGCCTAAAGCATCAATCATATCATGTAACCCATCCATATCAACTGTCGCATAATGATCAATAGGAACATTCATTAATTTTTCTAATGATTTAACAGCCATCGTTGGTCCACCATAAGCATATGCATGATTAATCTTCTCAGTCGTGCCTTTACCTACAATTTCAGCTTGTGTATCACGAGGTACACTTACAATTTCTGTATTTTGTTTCTTAGGGTTAATAGAAAGAAGCATAATTGTGTCACTTCTTTCACCGTCATTCTCACTTTTACGTTGAGCATTTGAGTCTACACCAAATAATGCAATAGTAAATGGATCACCATTTGACAAACTTACATTTTTCGATCTCAATTCTGAATATTGTCTGTTTAAAGGATTATGAATCTTACCACTTGTAATAAAAATACTAGCTACTACAAAAATTGACGCAACTATTGCTAAAACAACTAATATTCCTATAAACCATGTAATTATTTTAACGGGCAGGCTCATTCGTCTATGCGTTCTACGCATCCTACCACTCCTATTCTGTTTTATGAATTAATATAATTATTATATATTAAAATGATTAACTTTCTATACGACTTAAGAAGTAACTTTTCATAAAACAGCTATCAATATTATTAAATATGATACCCGCCATTTCGATTAATAATAGCTAGTATATCTTTGTAACATCCGTGATTACTAATAATGAATGGGCCACTCTTAGCAAAGTCTAACGGTTCGCCATTTAATTGAGTCATTTTCAAATTTAATTCTTTCGCAAATAAAAATTGCGCTGCAATGTCCCATGGCTTTGGGTTTGTATTAATGTGAGCACCAAATTGTCCTTTAATCACTCTTACTGAATCTAAACCACATGAACCAATATTTCTCACACTGAACGAAGCATCGTATAATGCTTTGCTTGTATCATCATTTATATATTGAGTCCCAAAAGAGATAATAGCGTCTTGCAATTTTAAGTCATTAGGTGCCACCAATTGTTGCCCATTAACAAATGCACCTTCACCCGCTATTGCTTTATATAATTTATCGTGAGGATAATCATATATATAAGAAAGTTTAGGTTCGCCATCAACAAAATATGCGATGATAATACAATAGTCTTCTTGCTGTTTTACTAAATTAGCTGTACCGTCAATTGGATCCATAATCCATAAATGCCCTTCATATGGCCGAATCATGCTATTATCTTTTTCTTCACCTAATAATTGGTGACTTGGAAAGTGTTCAGCTAAATACGCTTCAAATTTATTTTGAAGTTGTTTATCTACATTTGTAACTAAATCAAATCGATTTATTTTAGTGTCAGTAATCATATCTGTTATCAAATTGGGAATAACATCATCGAGATGTTTTAACCAATCCATGATATGCGCATCTATATTATGAAGTTTGTTTTGCATGATTTCACCTCAACTATCTATTTCACTTTATTGTATCTTACTGCTCATATTTGTCATAGGAATTTTTAAATGAAGACACAAAAAATCGGCTAGTCATCTGCTAGCCGACAAATAGAAAGGAAAGTAAGTAATAAATATTGAAGATGTTTCGATGTAACTTGAACGATTCACAACAAGCTATCTGTTATATAGCTTCTACCCCTTTGTTTGAATTCGTTCTCCCCTGTTACAAATATTATAATAGCATAAAACATTTAATTTTGTAAGCGTTTTCCCAATAAAAAATGTTTACTTTTACACGCATAATCTACTAAAGTACTGAAAATGTCTTCATACGCAGTGTTATGTTATAATTAATGTAATATGTAATGGTTATAGGTGGTGTTTATGTTGAAGAAATTAGATCGCCAGAATCAAATTATTTCATTAATACAACAAGGTCATACAATGAATGCATCTGAATTGGCGCAACACTTAAATGTTTCTGTTCGTACAATTAGTCGTGACATTGTCGATTTAGAAAATCAAGGTGTCCAAATATATGCTCATAAAGGCAAAAATGGTGGATATCAGATTCAAAAATCTGAAGATAAAATTAAATTAAATTTTACTGAACAGCAGCTATTATCTCTATATCTTACCTTAATAGAAAGCCAATCCTATTCAACATTACCATACACCAATGAGATTCAATCTATCATTAATCAGATTATCAATATTCCTAATACTCGTGTTCGTAAATCACTAAACCAAATGACTAACTTAATTAAGTTTGAAGATACAGAACAAATAACATTACCCCATCTATTTGCAGACATTTTAATTTATAGTTCTGAACGAAATGTTATGTTGATTGATTTTATTGATAATCAAGACACTATTGCCGAGAATGTCATATTCATTGGTTTACTATGTCGTAATGGCGAGTGGCTATCAATTATTTATGAAATCGGTTTAGGAAGAACAAGAGAATTACCAGTACTTGATATTTATGACATTTCTTATTCCTTTGAAAAGACCATTAAAACTTATGACATATCTATCGATAATTATACCCAATTTTTAAATCCAATCGAGACGACTGAATAATTTTCTCGATTGGTTCTCCTCATTCATACCTCTTCTACAATTTAATATCTTCAAGGAGTTGCATTGAATATGCTTCAATCCACAATAATGCGTCAACAACTCATAATTTTACTCACTCACGTTGAAAAAATAAGGTATTACTATTTAATGGACAATCGATTTTTAAATAGAGAAATAGAAGCGTATAACACATCCATTAAAAATTTTACTGACAGTTTACCGTTAACCCTTCAAAACAGTACTAATGACTCCAAGTCTAAATTCTCGATGCAATCAGATCAATTCTATTATAAATTATTAAATGATCTATCATTAAAACCACTACACGAATTCCATCAAGGGACGATATTAGTTGATTTACAACAACGTCAAGACCAATTGCATCAAACATTAGTTTATTTGTTAAATGAATATAAGTAAGTGAACCTCGTATATCACATTTGCAATTTCAATATCTAATCCTTAATTTTTTTAATAGCATAATAAACGCTTCAACTATCTCCTTCAATTCAACTAATTACCCAAGTCGCTTAAGCAATTAATTATAAAAATTATATAATATATATGTAAATTGTAATAGAAAACGTGAAACGCTATAATTGTAAGTGATTACAGTAATTAGGAGGATTCATATGCTAGGTTTCTCAGTCTATTTAGGTCAACCATTAAACAAATCATACATATTAAATATGGTTGTTCTCGGTTACGACGTTATTTTCACATCACTACAAATACCTGAGGAAAACGATCAAACTAAATTGACATATTTGGGAGAATTATGCCAATTGCTAAAAGATGAATCGGTAACCTACATTATTGATATAAATCCATCATTACTGAATCAGAATGTTTATCGTTTTTTCGATCAATTTTCTAATGGAAACTTTGTTATTAGAATTGATGATCATTTTAATTATGATTTAATTGCAGATTTGTTTCATCATAATTTACAGTGTTGTCTAAATGCCAGTACTATCACTACTGAAATTTTGGATACACTTTATAATCAAAAATCATTACCTAAAGTCTATTTTTGTCATAACTATTATCCCAGACCTGATACAGGTTTAGCTTTAAACCTTTTTGAAGAACGAAATAACCTCATTAGAAAATATGATGAGCATGCCTCAATTATGGCTTTTATTCCTGGAACTACATTGAGAGGTCCATTGTATAAAGGACTTCCTACCATTGAACAACATAGACACATGACATTACTTCAATCTTCACATTCACTATCAAAATATAACTTGGATTATATTCTTATTGGTGATACTGCAATCAACTATGCAGAAGCAGTTGCATTACAGCAGATGATTTATCACCGTCATTTCAAACTTCGTCTATCTTATTTTGACAAATCATATGAACAACTCATTTTCAAACAACATACATCTCGTTTGGATGCACCTGAGAATGTAATACGCTCCAAGTATTCTAGATTAACTAAAGTAAATATTCCTCCAACCAATAACTTCAATCATTATCGCTATAAGGGAGACGTCACGGTTGATAATTCACTTAATCAACGTTACGAAGGTGAGCTACAAGTGATTAAAACAGAATTGTCTAATCATAAGGCGATTAATCATGTAGCAACGATATGTGATGAAGATAAAGTCGTTATTGATTTAATACAACCTGGTGACACATTTGAATTTATTACTGAAAAGGAGAAACGCTAATGGAACATTTAACTACTGAAAGCAGAAACACACAAACAATGCATTTAGATGAAATGTCGATTTTAGATGCTTTAAAAACAATGAATAAAGAAGATCAACTAGTAGCTAAAGCAATTGAACCTATTTTACCCCAGTTAAACAGAGTAATCGAACAAACAATTACGCGTTTTCGAGATGGTGGACGTCTAATATATATAGGAGCTGGTACAAGTGGTCGTTTAGGTGTATTAGATGCAGCTGAATGTGTTCCAACTTTCAATACGCATCCTAATGAAGTAATTGGCTTAATTGCTGGAGGGCAGCAAGCTATGACTGAAGCGATTGAAGGTGCTGAAGATAACTACGAAATGGGAATAACTGATTTGAAAACAATCCATTTAAATGAAAAAGATGTCGTTATTGGTATTTCGGCAAGTGGTCGCACACCTTATGTTAAAGGAGCATTAACATATGCGAATGAAATAAGTGCACTGACTGTTGCCCTCTCTTGCAATACGAATAGTGACATTAGTACTGTCGCTTCCCATGCACTTGAAGTCAATGTTGGTCCAGAAGTATTAGCAGGGTCTACACGCTTAAAGTCAGGTACCGCTCAAAAGCTTGTGCTTAATATGATATCAACAATGACTATGATTGGTGTTGGTAAAGTTTATGATAACTTGATGGTCGATTTAAAAGCGACAAATTACAAACTTGAACAACGTTCCATACATATTATCGAAGAGATTTGTGGCTTAACTTTTAAAGAAGCTCAAGAACTCTATATAAAAGCCAACAATGATATTAAAATTGCAATCGTTATGAATTTATGTAACACAACTAAAAGCGATGCTCAATCAAGACTCGTAAATAATAATGGCATTGTAAAAAAAGCAATTCAATCTTAAGGAGGCAATGATATGAATAAGGAACAACAATTGGCCCATCACATCTTAGATGCGGTTGGTGGCATTGATAATGTGGACAACATTATCCATTGTATGACACGTGTGCGCCTCAAAATTAACGATGAGACACAAGTTGATTATCCTAAACTTAAAAACATAGAAGGCGTGCTCGGAGTCGTACAAGATGAGCGACTTCAAATTGTAGTCGGACCTGGAACGGTAAATAAAGTATCCGCAGAAATGGTAAAGCTAAGTGGTGTTCAATTAGGTGAAGATATCCCCCATCGTAGCAACACGTCAAATATTAAAAATCAAGCAAAACAATATAAACGTGAATTCCAACAAAAACGTAAACAAAGTAAAATGAATACAATTTTAAAGTCAATTGCTAATATTTTCATACCTCTCATACCCGCATTTATAGGAGCAGGACTTATTGGTGGTATTGCAGCTGTATTGAATAACTTTATAACTGCTGGTACCATTTCAGCTGATTGGGTAAAACAACTTGTGGCCGTATTAAATGTCATCAAAGATGGCATGTTAGCCTATTTAGCTATTTTCACTGGTTTTAATGCAGCAAAAGTATTCGGTGCAACACCAGGTTTAGGTGGTGTTATTGGGGGTACGACTTTATTAACAGGTATTACTGAAGATAATCCAATTAAAAATGTATTTACTGGTGAACCCTTAATAGCTGGACAAGGTGGCATTATAGGAGTGATTTTAGCGGTATGGTTATTAAGTATAATTGAGAAAAAAATACATAAAATAGTTCCCAATGCTATAGATATTATAGTGACACCAACAATTTCATTACTTATCATAGGATTACTAACCATATTCTTCTTTATGCCTATAGCTGGATTTATTTCTGATGGATTAGTAGGCGTAGTGAATTGGGTTATTGGTGTAGGTGGCATATTTAGCGGATTTATTATAGGTGCATTTTTCTTACCACTGGTTATGTTAGGATTGCATCATATTTTTACCCCAATACACATTGAATTAATAAATCAGTCAGGTGCAACATATTTGTTACCTATTGCTGCTATGGCTGGTGCTGGCCAAGTTGGGGCTGCATTAGCACTTTGGGTAAGATGTAAAAACAATACTACTTTAAGAAATGCAATTAAAGGTGCGTTACCAGTCGGATTCTTAGGAATTGGAGAACCGCTTATTTACGGTGTTACCTTACCGTTAGGTCGTCCATTCATCACAGCATGTATTGGTGGTGGCATCGGTGGTGCAGTTATAGGTGGCATTGGTCATATAGGTGCCACTGCTATCGGACCTAGTGGCATTTCATTATTACCGTTAATTGCCCATCAAAAATATTTAGGTTACATCATAGGATTATTATCTGCGTACCTAGCTGGCTTTATTTTCACATACTTCTTCGGTACGACTAAAGAAATGAGAAACTTAAACAAACTAGGTGATTAGATGACAAACATTTTATATTTAATCGACGAAAATTATGCTTCATTTTCTAAAAATGAAAAGAAATTATCACGATTTATATTAAACTCACCACATAAAGTTATTAGCATGTCGAATCAAGAGATTGCTAAAGAACTTGAAATGAGTGTTTCAACGTTAAATCGATATAGCCAAAAATTGATCAATCAAAGTTTTCATGAAGTTAGATCACAACTTGCGATGTTATTTCCAAAACAACAAACACCTTATAAGATAGAATTGCTTAACAATGAATCGGTAGATACTTTAAAAAAGAAACTTTATCATCGTGCAGAAGAAGCACTTCAAAAAAGTTCTACGTTTGCAGATAACACAACGATTGATAACATATGCCAACATTTTAAACGTGCAAATAACATCTTTATCTTTGGTTATGGTGCGTCATATGTCTGTGCGACAGATTTATATCAAAAATTATCTCGAATTGGGCTCAATGTCCAACTCGTTCAAGAAACTCATTTATTCACAACCATGTTGTCTACGCATGATAAAGAAGATTGCGTTGTATTTATAACTAATAATGGCGATCAAAGTGAACTTCGTGCAATGGTGAAAGTTGTGTCGGATTATAATATCCCAATTATTACAATTTCAAGTTCAGAGCATAATCACGTAGCTCAGCATTCTGACATTGTTCTGACATATGGACATTCAGACGAAAATGAATTACGTATGGGTGCGACAACTTCTTTATTTGCTCAAATGTTTACCATTGATGTTCTTTTCTATCGTTATATCGCACTGAACTATGAATCGTCATTAGACTTCATCACACAATCTAAAATGGCTCTTGATAATTATCGAAAATACCTATCTAATGTAGAATTTAAACATTAAGATTCCTATTAAAAATCAAGACATATAGAAGGTAATGAATATGAACAAGGTTTATTATTCTTCTTTTAACCTAAGTTATTCACAGTTAATCTGTTATTAAGTAATAACTATCACAAAAAGAGGTTGAGACAACGTTATTGTCTCAACCTCTTTTAAACATGAATCAAAGTACTTTGTGCCTTAGTTTAGTTTGAATAATGTGTTGATGATTTATAATATGATTTATTTAGTATTCTATTTAACTTTTCGGAATCCATCATTTTTATGATGTCCGCGAACGAAGTAGTATACAGTTACCGCAGCTAAGAAGATAATACCAATCACTACAGAAATAACTGTTTCTTTGTTAAATAACATTCCTACTAATACGACTAATAAGAATAAAATCGTAATTGCACTTGCAAATGTACCGCCAGGCATCTTAAATGGATGTCCTTCAACTTTTTCAGGATGTAATTTTCTGAATCGAATATGACTAATTAAAATCATAAACCAAGGAATCATACCCGGTAAAATAGATGCACTATAAACATATACGAAAATACTATCTGCACCCTTAATGAATAAAGGAAGAATAACGTTTAATAATGCACCAACTAAGATACCTAAAGCAATGGCTAATACTGGGTAGAATGGTACACCATTTTTCATTACTCTTGTAAAGATTTTAGGCATTTGACCTTTTTGTGCTAATGTAAAAATCATACGACTTGCACTAAAGATACCTGAGTTACATCCAGATAATGCTGCTGTTAATACAACGAAGTTAATTAATCCTGCTGCAAATGTGATACCAATTTTTGCAAATGTAGCTACGAATGGGCTTCCTATTTCACCTAATTGGTTCCAAGGATAGATAGAAACAATTACGAAAATCGCTCCAATGTAGAAAATCAAAATACGCCAGATAACACCATTTACCGCACTTTTGATATTTTTCTGTGGATCTTTAGTTTCACCAGCAGTAATACCAATTAATTCTACACCTTGGTAAGAACCAATAACAATTGATAATGCAAAGAAGAAACCTACAAATCCATTTGGCATAAATCCACCATGAGACCATAAATTAGAGATACCAATCGCATGGCCACCATTACCAATACCGAAGAATATTAAACCAAAACCTGCAATGATCATTAATACAATCGTTACAACCTTAATCATTGCAAACCAGAATTCAAATTCACCGAATGCTTTTACTGAAGTCAAGTTAGCTGCTAGTAATAATAGTACTGCAACCACACCAGGAATCCATTGAGGTAAGTTCGGGAACCAATAGTTCATATATTCACCGACTGCAATAACTTCACTCATACCTACTACAATCCATTGGAATATATTACTCCATGCTGTCATATAACCTGCAGCAGGGTGAATGTAATCACTTGCAAATGTTGCGAAAGATCCAGTAGTTGGATTTAAATAAATCATTTCTCCCATTGCTCTCATGATTAAGAATAAAAAGATACCTGCAATTAAGTACGCAAAAATAACTGATGGACCAGTCCATTTAATTGTACTAGTTGCTCCCATAAATAAACCAACACCGATAGTACCGCCAAGTGCGATCATTCTAATCTGACGTGCACTTAGCCCCCTATGTAATTCATTGTTATCCATTAAAATAACCCCATCTCTATTAAATCTAAGGTTCGAATACTTTTGTCTTTCAGAAAACCCTCTTTTGCTTTCCTTCTTTTCCCTTAAAAGTTTCTTTACCTTAATGAAGTCATTATACTATAATTTGACAAAATTAAAACATAAATCTTACATTTTTTTGAAATCGCTTCCATTACTGTTATAATTACTCTTTTCAAATTTTAAAAAACATTGATTTTACAACGTTTTCATTAATAAAAACGAGTTACTTTTTACAATGTTTTTTATTGAAACATTTCACTTTTGCAAATAGAAATCATTTTATACTATTGCATATAATCAGTTCGATAGAAATGTATTGCTTAATATTTCGTAAAAAATCGATTTAGAGTGTGATATACTTTTGATAGATTTTTACTGTTAGGTAAAAGGAGAATTAATGAATGCAGTCATTATTAAAAAAGAACGTTAAAATTTCTATAATATTTGGCATTGTCTTCTTCCTATTAAATTATTTCAGTGCCAAGCATGATACAGTTAATCCACTAATAATAAGAACGATTATCGCAACTCTAACATTTTTCTTATTATATTTAGCTATATTTACAATTTTCAATTCAGATGAACGCAAACTTAAATTTGGCATTACGTTACCCATCTCTTTAATTGTTTGCTTAATTATAGGTGGAATCTTTTTTACACTTGAAATTGGAATTATTGCAGGGCTTATCATTGGCCTAGCAGCCGGTTTTATTTGGGAATGGATTGACAAACGAAATGGAGGTACAAATTAATGTCTGTCACAATAGGAATTATATTAATAATTGTCTTACTTATTCTTAGTTTAGTGCCAAATTACAAAGCGATGCAACAAGCTAAATCGCAAGGACAGAAATCAACCCGTTTTACAATTATGGTAGGTATTGATTTAATCCTCATCGTATTATTAGTTGTTACAATCATACTAAAATTATTTATTAACTAAACTCATATGATTTTCAGGCATTAAAAAAAGAGATGGAAATGGGTAGGAACTTTAAATGATGTTTCTACCCATTTCTATCTCTTTTTTTAACTATATTGCGTAATCTATATTCTTCCTTGTAATAATAAGTAGTAACCGATTGTAGCTAAAAGTAAATAAATCATTGTTCCAACTAAGAAAGAACGCATTTGAACTTTAAATGGTATATTTTTACTAAATATTGGACCTAATACTAAATTTCCTATGCCGATTATAATAGGACCTGCTAAAAAGAATAGGATAACTTGCCACGACATATGTTTACTCCTTCTTTAGCTCAAAGAAATGATTTTTAATTTCCTCAAAGCTTAAATCTTTACCTACAAAATTTATAGTCGAAAAATCTTGTTCTTCTGTCATCTCGTTAGTATTAATTATTACATCCAATCCAGCATTCATAGCACCTGTTGCTCCATTAGCTGAATCCTCTATGGCTAAGCAATGGGCTGGTGAATAATTTAAACGTTGAACAGCTGTTAGATAAAGTTCTGGATCAGGTTTAACCGCTCCAACATCTTCTCTACCAACAATAACATCGACATACTCATTGATACCCAACGCATTTATTGTAGGCATAATTTCTTCTCTATAACTACTTGTTGCAATCGCCATAGGTATGTGTCGTTGTTTCAAATATTTCATTAATGAAGAAACTGTATCAATAATGTCGAGTTCATGGCTCGTATCATAATGCTCATCATATATTTTTTGTTTCTTTTCTAAACCAATCTGTTGCTCAATATAGTCATGTAACCCTTGAGCGTGTCCTCCTATATGGCTTCGATAAAACTCCAGGGAAACAGGCTTCACACCATGAAAGGCAAGATGTTTGTTAATAATGTCGTATAGGTGTTTTTCTGTATCTATAATTGTACCGTCGAAATCAAATACTACAGCTTTATACATAAGTTTGCTCCTTTAATAACTACAATCACTGCTAATTTTATCATATGAATATTTGATTTTCACACTTCACTAATGAAATTACCAAACACATTTTAACTAATAAACAATCAACATTTTCATATTTATTTCATGTTAATTATCGTTACGTTTATATTACAAAAATAATTAAACCGAAGTTCATTCAAAAGTCCTAGTGATAATATCAAAAAAGAGTGATACAATCAGTGTGTATAAAAGAACGGTGTGCTTTATTAGAGAACTTTAAAGCTAAATGCTTTTTACATACGTTAAATAAATATAGGAGGTCATTGCATGTTGTTAGACAAATTTGAAACTTACATTATCAACATTGTAGGTTTAAAATCTAGATCAATTCGAAAACATTTAATCAAAGTCTGTAAAGACGTTAAATTTTGCGATTCATTTCAATATTCAATAATCAAACACGACGATATACCAGTTTTAGAAGTTAGCTTACCGAAGCAACAACTTCCATATTTCATTAGTTTTTTAAGTTTTTACCAATTTTCAATTTATCAGATTTTATCTCCTAAACGATTAAATACGCTATTAGATACTGAACAAACATATCAAGCTTCTAAACGTTTCGACTTAGCAATTGATGGCCTCCAAGATGCATTCATAAAAGATAAAGTCATTGATATTATGACTTATTTCTCAAATAATTATGAAATTAAATATACTTTAAATAACAACTGTGCAAGCGTATGTTGTGCACCTGAAACGTTTAGTAAATTACTACAAACTATTGCATGTAGAAATATTGATATTCTTTCAGCATCTTATAAAACACGTGCGATGCATAAAGCAAATATATCTTAGTAAAATTCGTGAGATTTTTATTAAAAAATATTTTAAGTTATATAGTTAATTTACACTAGTTTACAGAACAGAGGGAATAGGACAGAAATAATATTTTCTCAAAATTTATTTCGTTGTATCCCCAGCTTGCTTAGCTTGTAGAATTTCTTTAGGAAATTCTCTTTGCTGGGGCCCCGCCTACCAGGCAAGGATGACTAGGTTTGAAAAAAGCTTGATTCAAGCGAATTTTCAAATCAGTCAGCTACTGACAAAATGATAAAGTAGGCTGAGACATTTTATTTTGTCCCAGCCTCTTTGTTTTTTAATTCTGTTCAAGCAATATCACACTCAACAAAAGTTTCTGGTTTTGTGATCAGTATAAAGCTAAGTTGGACAAATTACTAAGTATATTAAGCATTGTATATGAAAAAGCCAGTAGGTGAATAAATACTAATTCACTTACTGGCTATATTGATTAATTATTTTTTATCATTATCATCATAAACTAAATGTTCAAATGCTTCACGTACTTGGGGTACAGTCATTCCAACAACGACTTGTACATTTTTACCGCTTTTAACTAATCCGTGCGACATTTGTTCATGAGTGAAATATCCACTATCTTCAACTTTTGTTTCATCATTAACTGTTAAACGTAAACGTGTTGTACAATTAGTAACGTCTTTAATATTTTCTTTTCCGCCTAAACCTTCTAAATAATAATGTGCTTTCGCTTCATATTCATTGCTAGGTTGGAATCCAGAATTGTCAGTACTTCCATCGCTTTTTTTCTCTTTATAATCTTTTTTAGAGAATAATTTAACTTCTTCTTCAGCTCGACGTCCTGGTAATGGAATATCAAATTTCAAGATTAAGTATCTGAATACAACGAAATAGATACCTGAGAATATCAATCCTATAACAACTTGAGCTACATAAGTTAGCCAATGATTTTGTCCTAAAGGAATCCAGTTCGTCGCGATGAAATCAAGTAATCCACCGCCCATGTTACCAACAACACCGAAACCATACATAATTGTATCCATTGTCGCTGCTAATAATGCATGTATAACAAATAAGTAAGGTGCGATAAATAAGAATGTAAATTCTAAAGGTTCAGTAATACCAACAACTACCGCAGTTAATGTAGCTGGTACTAATAACGCAGCAACTTTTTTACGATTGGCTTTAGGTGTTGTAGAATACATTGCTAATGCGATACCGATAGCACCAAACACTTTACCGTTACCTTGTAACATGAAACCGTAATGGAATTGTTCTTTTAACGGTTTACTGCTTTCAGCAAATTCATTTAAATGTCTAAACCACTCTGCTTTAAGTCCGTCTTTTGCAACAACCGGACCTACTTCAATTGGTGCATAGATGAAGTGATGTAAACCAGTCGGTATTAACACACGTTCTAAGAAATGATACAACCAAACACCGATGTAGCCTGATGCGATAATGAAATGTTGCATTGATTCAATACCATTTTGTATTGTTGGCCAAACAACACAAGTAATTGCAGCTATTGGCAACATAACGAAGAATGAAATGGTTACAACAAATGTTAGACCTTGGAATACACCTAACATCTCTGGTAATTTTTTACTATAGAAACGATTATGTATCCATGTCACAATGGCAGAAATAATGATACCACCTAAAATATTAGTATCTAAAGTTTCAATACCAGCAATCGCTTTTAATCCAGTTACATTTTCTACACCTTTTTCTAAATTAGCACCAAATGTATGTGGCCATTGCGTTAAAATAGCGTTGATAAAGGTATTAAACATTAAATAGCCCATTAATGCAGCTAAAGCCGCATGACCAGGGGCCTTCTTAGCTAGAGATAAAGGCAATCCAACCACAAATACGATTTCCATATGATTGAAGATAACCCAACCACCTGATTCAATTACAGACCAAAATTTAAACCAAAATGTATGATCATTTGCTAATCCACCCATGATGGTAGGATTTTTAAATAATGTTGCAAAACCTAATACTATCCCAAAGAATGCAAACATTAATACAGGAACAATCATTGCACTCCCAAAACGTTTAATAGCGTTCATAATTTAACCCCCAAATCTTTCTATGTAGTACTTAAATATATCGTACATATAAAAGCGTTTTCTTAATATCTATTATAGTAAACGCTTACACTTATACAATGACATTGACCGATTTTGAAATAATTTTGTATAATCAGTTTATGTTTTCTATACATGAAAATATTTTCAGGAAGAATAAGAGGTGTCTTTGTGCTACTAGATGAAAAAGTAAATGCCAATTTTGACAAGTTAAATGATAATGACCTACAAATTGCACACTTTGTAAACACGCACGTAAATCAATGTAAAACTTTGAAGATACATGAACTTTCACAATACACTCATGCATCTAACGCTACCATTCATAGATTTACACGAAAGTTAGGATTTGATGGTTATAGTGACTTTAAATCCTATTTAAAATTTGAAAGTGAACATTTAAGTCAACTACCTAAAGATTCAATGGATGCTTTTAAACAAGAAATAGAGACAACATTTAGCTATTTAGCTCGTATTGATTATAATTTGATTACCGATAAACTTAACCAGGCGTCTACCGTCTACTTATATGGTACTGGTCGTGCACAGAAAAATGTTGCGGACGAAGCTCAGCGAATATTATTAACGATGCATAAAAATATTATCGTGTTACATGACGTTCATGAGTTGAAAATGGTACTGAATCGTTCTATTGATGAAGATTTATTCTTTATTATTTCTCTATCTGGTGAGAGTCACCAACTCACAGACGTTACAAATCTACTTCAATTACGCCAAAAATATTTTATTTCAGTTACAACAATGAAAGATAATTCATTAGCCCAAAAAGCGAGCTATAATGTTTATGTATCAAGTAATACTTTCTATTTATACGATGATACAGACTATTCAAGTTTTATTAGTTATCATATCTTCTTTGAAACATTAATCAGAAAATATAATGAACGTAAAGAGAAAGGTGAACTCAGTTAATCTTTATCACAACTAAATAGCGGTACTGATTAATTATTAACACATCAAAACCCCAACAAGGAGATTGTCTTTGTAAACTGTCCTTGTTGGGGTATCCACCCTAGTAAGAATGACTAGATATTTGGTAATATTGATATCAAATTTTCTCAGTTTAGACTGCTACGTGAATTCACGCAAAGTCCTAAGTTTTTATTTTAATAGATTATTGTCTTCTACATATTGTTCAAGTATTTGATGCATTTTATCAAACATCAATTCTAAACCGTGAACAGTAGAATCGTGATATTCCTTTTTCTTTTGTTTATATTCTAATGTTGTTAAGCGTCGTTCACGTTCAACTAATGACTGATAAAAGAAAAACATTTGTGTGCCACCGTTTTCACGCTCTTCAAATTCAACTTCAATGACATCCTCTTGATTACTTAATTCAGGCATACCAATTGTCATTTTTATATACTCATTGTCAACGAGTTCTTGATACGTACCTTGAATAATATTTTGTCGTCCATTACGTGAATCAACTATGCGATATGAGCCACCTTCAGTCATATCTACATCAATTGACTTATTCGTACGTTGAGATGTCATAAACCACTGTTTTAATAAGTCAGCATCCGTCCAAGCTTGATATACTAATTCTGGTGAGTATTTTAATAAACGTTCGATATGAATTTCAACATGTTCATTCTCAACATTATACTTTGCCACTTGTTTCACCTACTTTCACTCTTATATCTATTTTAACGCATTTCAATACAGTTCCAAACTTTGAACTATTAAAATGTTTTATTATTTTAATTTTTCTTATTAAACATGCTAATTATAAGTCTATTATTGTTATTTGTCTTTACTTTAAGATTTAGCTTTAACACGAGGGTATCTTAATATAATAGCTATAATACCGCATATCCCTAATAAAAATGAATAAATGCAGTAAGGCATTACACTAAATGGTGATATACTTGCAACGCCAGCTGCAGCTATCACTTGTGGGCTATAAGGTAAAAAGCCTTGAAAGCACCCTGCAAATATATCTAATAAACTTGCAGATTTACGTGGATCAACACCATATTCATCTGCAATATTTTTTGCTAATGGACCTGACATAATAATTGAAATTGTATTATTAGCTGTTGCAATGTCAGCTGCGCTCACTAAACCAGCAATACCAAATTCAGCACCACGTTTAGTTGTAACTTTAGAACGAACAAAATTTAATAACCATTCAATTCCACCATTATGCTGAATAATTCCAACTAAACCACCAATTAACACTGCTATGATTGCAATATCTTCCATACCTATAATACCCTGTGATACTGCATTTAGTAATCCTTTCCAACCAAAAGAACCATCAAATAAGCCAATAGTACCAGATAATAACGTACCACCGATTAACACAATGATTACATTTACCCCTACGAGTGCTAATACTAATACTAGTACATAAGGGATTACCTTAATTAAATTATAGTCATAGCTTTTAGAGTGATCTATTGAGATACCGTTAGTAAGGAAGAATAAGACAATAATTGTTAATATTGCTCCAGGTAGTACAATCCAAAAATTCACTTTAAATTTATCTTTCATTCTTGTTTTTTGAGTTCGAACAGCAGCTATGGTAGTATCTGAAATCATCGATAAATTATCGCCAAACATAGCACCACCTACAACAGTACCCATTGCTAACGCTGCTGGAATATCAGTTGCCTGTGCAAATCCAAATCCAACAGGTGCTAATGCAGCAACTGTACCTACAGAGGTACCCATTGAAATTGACACAAACATACAAATTACAAATAATCCAACGATGATTAAATTTTGAGGTATCAATGATAAACCTAAATTTACTGTTGATTCAACACCACCCATTTTTTCAGTGGTAGTTGAGAAAGCACCAGCCAATATAAATATAAATACCATTAAAATGATATTGGAATGACCTGCTCCTTTTGTAAACACTTCAACTTTGTTAGCAAATGTTTCTTTCCTATTCATTATTAAAGCAACAATAACAGTAATCATGATAGCTACATTTAAAGGCATATTAGTGAAATCACCTGTAATGGTACCTACACCTAAAAACAATGCAATAAATAATACTAATGGAAGTAACGCCCATGCATTGCCCTTTCTTTGTTCCTCCATACTAAACCTACTTTCCTTTTTAAAAATAATTTTATTATTAAAGTTACAAGATTACTGTCATAACGTCAATAAAGTTTTATGAAAATTACATATTAAAGCTATAGATAATGTCTTAATCATCAATTAGTTGGACGCTCAATTGTAAATTGCTCACCTAATTTAGCGTAATCATTACCTGCTAAACGGGCTACTGGTTTTAATTGTTTCGCATCAATTTTACTATCACCAAAATACACATCATCTTGTATGTGGTACTTAACAATTTTTCCAATAATTAAATCAGCACCATCATCTTCAGAGCCTAATAAAATCATTTGTTCAAGTTGACATTCAAATCTAATTTTAGCTTCTTTTATAGCTGGAATATCAATCACATCAGATGAGATGGTATTGAGTTCTGTTAAATCAAGTTCATTATCTTTAGGATTGATAGATGCAGCGGTCTTATTAATTTCCTCAACATTATCTTCATCTGTAACATGCACAACAAATGATTGGACGTTTTCTATATTAATTGCCGTATCTTTACGCTTTCCTCCTGCTCTCTGTGCCGAAATAGCAATCATAGGTGGCGCATTATTAACTATATTAAAAAAACTAAATGGCGCAGCATTTACATGTCCTTCGATATCAGAAGATGTAACAAATGCTATTGACCTTGGTATGATTGAACCACTTAATAGTTTATAATTTTGGATATCTGATAGTTGATTAGGATCAATGTGTTTCACTGTAATCCACTCCTTTCAATACAAAAACGCAAGAGTCTTTATTGAAACCCTTGCGTTGGATTTATACTTTGAGATATTTAATTGATTTGGATGCCACCTGTGACGCCAAAAACTTGACCAGTCGTATAACTTGAATCCTCTGAAGCAAGTAATACATATGTGCCTGAAAGCTCTACAGGTTGACCGGCTCTACCTAATGGCGTATCTTGACCAAATTGAGGAATCGCTGATTGTGGTTGACCACCTGTTATTTGAAGTGGAGACCAAAATGGACCAGGTGCTACACAATTAACGCGAATACCCTGCTCCCCTAATTGCTCAGAGAAACTTTTTGTTAATGAAATAATCGCTGCTTTTGATGCTGCATAATCATGAATCAATGGATTTGGATTATAACCTTGAACGGATGATGTTGTAGTGATTGACGCACCAGGTTGTAAATAATCCAATGCTTTTTGAACTGTCCAGAATACTGGATATACGTTTGTTTCAAACGTTTCTTTAAAAGATTGTGTATCGAACTCTTCTAATTTATCGTGATACTGTTGATGGCCTGCTACTAATGTCACATTGTCTAAACCACCTAATTCTTTATACGCTTGTTCAACTAAATCATAGTTAAATTGTTCATCACGAATATCTCCAGGTATTAATATAGCTTTACGTCCTGCTTTTTCAATGACAGCTTTAACTTCTTGAGCATCTTGTTCTTCACTTGGAAGATAGTTAATTGCAACGTCTGCCCCTTCTTTGGCATATGCAATCGCTGCTGCACGTCCTATTGCTGAGTCTCCCCCTGTTACAAGCATTTTATAATCTAACAATCGGTTATGACCTTCATACGATGTTTCACCACAGTCAGGTTGTGGTGTTAGTTCAGATTGAAGTCCAGGTAGTTCTTGTTCTTGTTTTTCATAATCAGATGTTTTAAATTTTGTTCTTGGATCTTGTGCACCCATTATTTACTCATCTCCTAAAACATGTTTAGTGTCTGTTTACCCGTTCATCATGCTTTTTAAATCACATTTCAAAAATTGTAATATAGCTACACAAATCAAACTCTTAAATGAAACATTGATTATTCATTAAATGCTGTGTCGTCAAGCAATTGATAAATCAACGTTATAAAGTACTCAGGAACTTTCTCAAGTATACGCTCATCTGGATCAAACTTTGGATGATGTAAATCGTATTTACTATTAGAACCAATAAACGCAAATACCCCTGGATGGTTAGCTAGTAAACCAGAAAAATCTTCGCCAATAGTATAGGGTGTCTCTAATTCTATGATTTGATAACCTACTTTTTGAGCAGCTTTCTTAGCTTGGTCAGTTAAGTATTCATCATTAAAAACTGTTCCTGGCAGCTTAGTATATATAACTTCTATATCGACATTGAACAATGTCTCTAATCCTTTAGTAATTTCTTTAAATCGTTGTTCTATATAATTTTGAACCTCTGGCTTAAATGATCGCACTGTACCTTGGACATATGCTTGGTCAGCAATCACATTCCATGTATTCCCAGACGATACTTCTCCAATAGTTACTACAGCACTATCAAAAGCTGATATATTTCGACTTACAATCGTTTGTAAACTTGTTATTAATTGACCAAGTACCATGACTGGATCATTACCTTGTTCTGGCTTAGCAGCATGTGCACCTTTACCGTGAATTTTAAATTCAAAACGGTCTACTGCCGAAGTAATTGGTCCAGATTTAATTGCAAATTCTCCAATATTTAAAGTTGGATAATTATGGAAACCTAATATCGCTTTAACATCGTCTAATACATCTGTCTCTGCAATCGCTTTGGCACCATATCCCGTTTCTTCTGCAGGTTGAAATATAAATTTCACGCGACCTTTAAGTTTATCTTCTTGTTCTTTTAAATTTGTAGCAATAGCTAGAATACTTGCCATATGAATATCATGACCACACGCATGCATCACACCTTCATTTGTTGAGGTGAATTCATGTTCAACTTGCTCTGTAATTGGTAAAGCATCTATGTCTGTACGAACAGCAATACAAGGTTCACCATGTCCTATTTCAGCTATAAGCCCTGTTTCTAAAGGATAATCTATTATTTTTATATCATAAGTTTGTAATATACGTTTTAATCGCTTAGTTGTTTCATATTCTTTCTGAGATACTTCAGGAAATTTGTGAAATGTTCGTCTCCATTTAACAAAATCATTGTAAGTTGTCATAGCGATGGTCTTCCTTTCTTTGTAAAAATAAAGTGAACGACATAATAAATAAGTGTGCCTATAACGACACCTATAACTAAATTGTGTGACATTAATATTAAAATAATCGTTATGAACATTACGATACTATGCTTTATAGGTGCTTCTTTTAAATGTTTAAACATACGTCTATCAAATGTATTCATTGATATTGTAATTAATACCGAAGCCAATACTGCCATAGGAATAAAACCTACAATCGTACCTAAAATAACGACGCATGAGAGAAGAAATAATCCTGTAACGAATGTGGCTAATCGCGTAGTAGCACCCATTTTAAAATTAAATTTTGATTGACCTACTAAGGCGCTTAAACCATATCCACCTAATAACCCGACAAACAAATTAGCTAACCCTTGACCAATAACTTCTCGGTCTTTATTGGAGTGACTTTGTGTAATTACATCCATCATTTCATTTGTAAGATTTGTTTGTACTACGCAAATAATAGACATGGTTAATGCATATAAAGTAATAATACTTAATGCATGTATGTTTAAAAGTTCTGTATAAACAGAAATTTTAGGAAAGGTAAGTCGAATTTCTGCTAAATCGTGGACTAATTGAACATTCGGTTTAAGAAAATAACTTGCTAAAGTCACGACGCTTATAGCTATAAGCGGAGCTGGCATAAATCGAATAAATGTTGAAGATAAATAAGTCGCAGTAGTTATACCAAAAATATATTTTATTTGCGTTGTAAGTAATAGAATGCCCAATACATTCATAAATCCAATAACAACAGTATCTGGAATATGATTAAGGATCTTATCTATGTGACACATGTCAAAAATAATTAGAATGATGCCCATTATAAACGTGGCCATAATTAAGTAATGAATATTGTATTGTTCTACTAGTGGTGCACCTACGCACCTACTATCGAAATACCACTACTTGGTCCAGACACCATACTTATTCGTTCTCCAAGAAAGCTAATGAATAACATCATTAATCCACAACTCATTAACCCTATCGTAGTACTGATATGAACAATAAACGAGAAGGCTATAGCTACAGGGAGTAGTGCTAAACCCATTAAGATACCTGCCATTATATTTTGCGAAATATCTCCAAGTCATTGCTGCTTATAACTTAACCGCTTCATCACCATCCATTACCTCCCTAATTATTTATATCGTAACATAATTGTCAAACTTTTCTATCAATTAAAAGTAATTAAAAAAGTAGAACAGAATTCAACGCGAATTCAACGTTCTACTCATTCATGTTTGAATTTAATTTTAAAGGTTATCGTTATCTTCTAATTTCAGAGTCATATACGACAATTTAATTCTACTTTTTAAACTAGGAAATGGTGAATTAAATTCGCCGCTAACTTTGACGTACGATTATCAACATCATAGTCTGGGTTAGTTTCTGCAATACTAATTGATGATACCTTATCGCTTAATATTACACGCTTACTTATTTCAAATACGGAATGAGGATATAATCCTAATACACTAGGTGAACTTACACCAGGCGCAAACGCACTGTCAATAACATCCATACATATGGTAAACATAATCGTATCATGGTCATGAATAAATCTTTCTATTTTATCTTTAATGGTCGGTGACACTTGATGTAAAAGTTCGTCCGCATACACATAAATAATATTATTATCTTTTGCATAATCATATAACGCACGTGTATTACCACCTTGAGCCAAGCCTAAAACTAGATAATCGACATTTTCATCATTATCTAAAATTTCTCGGAACATAGTGCCGGATGTAGGTGGCTCATCAGGACGTGTGTCAAAATGAGCATCAATATTGATAATTCCAATTGAAGCATCTGAATAGACTTCTCTAGTAGCCAAATATTGTGCATATGCAATATCATGACCACCTCCAATTAAAAAAGCCTGTTTATGTTGCTTAATAACTTTAGCAGACAATTGTGCCATCTCTTGTTGCGTTTCTCTAAGATGATTACTTGTATGTTCAACATTACCGTAATCAATCAACATTTCGCACTCACTTAAATCTGGAAGTTTCGCGAATTCATGTTTTATGATATCTGGTCCCTTTCTTGATCCGATTCTACCTTTATTATTTTCAACACCTTTATCAACGGCATATCCTAAGAGACCAACACCTGTCTTATCACTTACGTTTTCCATATTTTCCAAATTAGCGAACTTTACTGTTTGAAAATGTCTAAACTGTTTAGGATCTGTTTCACTATCCAAACGACCAGTCCATAGTTTTGGATTACCCTGTGTATACATTATATTGCCCCCTATTTATTTACTCTATAGCATTATCTTACATCATAACGAGATTTATCATTACCATTTGTTTATATTTATGATTACCCTTTTCAAATTAATTTAAGACATTAAAAATTGCTTTCAATCATATAAAAATAATTCAAGACTATTACATTTTAATGATATTTAAAATGGACAATTTATTTATGGCCTTGTAATATGTATAATATTAAAGAAAAAGTTTTTACGGTTACCCTAATGGAGGTTACATAAATGAAGACGAATCGTATATCAGGATTTCAATGGGCGTTAACTATCTTCGTATTCTTCGTTGTCACGATGGCGCTATCATTAATCCTACGAGATTTTCAAGCATCAGTAGGTATTAAACGTTTTGTATTTGATATTACTGATCTTGCACCGTTTATCGCAGCAATTGTTTGTATTATTGCATTTAAAGATAAACGTACTCAATTAGCTGGATTAAAATTTTCAGTTGATATTAGAGTCATTGAACGTATATTACTAGCATTGATTTTACCGCTAGTTATTTTCATGATTGGCATGTTTAGTTTTAACACATTTGCCGATAGTTTTATTTTATTACAAGCAACTGATTTATCTGTATCAGTTCCTACAATTATTATTGGTCATATTTTAATGGCATTTTTTGCGGAGTTTGGATTCCGTTCTTATTTACAAAATATTGTAGAAAATAAAGTTAATACATTTTTCGCTTCAATCATTGTCGGTTTAATTTATTCTATATGGGCTGCTAATACGACATATGGAATGGAATATGCGGGATACCATTTCCTTTATACTTTCATGTTCTCAATTATTATTGGTGAACTCATACGTGCAACTAAAGGACGTACGATATATATCGCTCTCGTATTCCATGCAACAATGTCATTTGCACAAGTATTTTTATTTAGTGAAGAAACTGGCGACCTATTCTCAATGAAAGTTATCGCATTAAGTACGACGTTAGTGGGCATTGTCTTTATCATTTTAAGTTTAATTATTAGATTTATTGTTTATAAAACAACTAATCGTTCACTTGATGATGTTGAACCTAATAATTATTTAGACCATATGAATGATGACGATACATCTACTTCAAATAAAACAAAGTCTGAAGATCATGAACTTAACGATAAAAAAGACAGCTTCACTGAGAGTCAACTTAATGAAGATCATGTTGAACATAAATCACAGTCTGAGAATCAAACTGATTCTTCAAATGAAAAACTTAAAGACAACACATCTTATAAAGAAGATAGACGTTCATCTGTAGTTGATGATGCTAAGGATGAAATAGATCAAATGAGTGATACATCTAGTCATAAAACTGAGAAGTAAAGCTTATATTACGCCTTCTTTTGAAGGCTAAGTGCACATACAAATAGCCAGAAAATGAATTTTTCTAAGTTCATTTTCTGGCTTATTTTTATTTATTTAAGTTAGATTTTTTTATGAATTTAACGCCATTTTGTGTACCTACTATAACTTGATCAGTTATATTTAAAAAATATCCAGTTTCTATGACACCTGTTAGATGAATTAAATACTCATGAAATTGATATGGGTCAATCTGTTTATTTAACTGACAATCTAAAATGTAATTGCCATTATCCGTTATAAATGGAACATCATCACTCATTCGACGTTCGGTAATAACATCATCATAAGCTTCAATTTTTTTAGCGATATGGAACCAATTGAACTTATCTACCTCTACTGGCAGTTTGAAACTTTCACCTAAGTAATTTACGAGCTTGCTTTCATCTACTAAAACTACAAAACGATGAGCCATTTCATCTATTACTTTTTCGCGAAATAGCGCTCCACCACCGCCTTTAATTAAATTGAGATTAGCATCCACTTCATCAGCACCATCAATTGCTAAATCAACATGACCAACATCATTGATATCAACAACATTAATATCTAGTTTTTTTGCAATAAATGCACTTTTATTAGAAGTACACACGCCAGTAATATTTAATTGTTCTTTGTGAATTCTTTCAGCGAGCTTTGGAATAAGCAATTCAATGGTACTACCCGTTCCAATTCCTAGCACCATATCATCTTCAATTTGAGCTACAGCATCATCTACTGTCATGATTTTAAGTTCTTTAGAATCTTTCATTTAACTGTGACCCCTTTTCAAATATACTCACTCATTATTTTACATGACGATCATACAAATACCTAGTTCAATATTGGAAATTATTTTATCATTTGTCTTATGTTTTAATTATTAATATAATATAATTTTTCTTAACACCTTAACTAAGGGGGCATAAATATGATTTCAGTATGTGCAATTTCAGTAGGACAAATTAAACAATTAGATTACGGTCAAAAGAGAGAAATGTTGTCTGCTTTGAATAAATCTCCTATTTCTAAAACAATGTGGTTATCAAGAACTGGATTTGTTGAAGATGAACAGGCATATAAAGACCATGGTGGTCCACATAAAGCAGTATGCTGTTTTAGCAAATCTCATTATCAAATGTATAGAAATGATTTAAATACGCTTCCTGATTACGCAATGTTTGGTGAAAATTTAACTTTGGAAAATTTAGATGAATCAGACGTGTTCTTTGGAAATCAATATCGTTTAGGTGAAGCAATTTTAGAGGTATCTGAAATAAGAGAACCTTGTTGGAAAATTCAAACAAAGTACGGTATAAAAGACTTAGTTAAAAGAATGTCTACTAGTGGAAAAACAGGCTTCTATTTTCGAGTGTTACAAGAAGGATATGTAGCTCAAGATGATGATTTAGAATTAATTCAGTTGGCAGATGAAGCAACTCGACTTTCTGTACAAGAGCTTAATGATATTTACTATAATGATCGTAAAAATTTATCTCGACTGAAGTATGCGCTACAAAATCCATATTTATCTGAAATGCGTTTAGCTAAATTACAAAAGTTATATGATAATGCAATGAAATAAATTCTATTTAGCATAGGATAAAGCGGGTAAATCATAATGACGATGTACCCGCTTTGATGCTTTTTTAATTTTATTTTTCTGATATATGATAAGTTGTTTTAGAATAAAAATGCTCGTTAGGTTTTAAAATAGAGTTTGCTTTATTACCATACAAATTAATATCATTAGGTAAAAATTGTGTTTCTAGAGATATACCTGAGTGTGCTTTATAAATATTAAAATCACTATCCCAATCTTTCGTATCATTAAATGTATAAATGACAACGTTCGGCATAGATGATGTAACATCTAATTGAAACTCATCATTTTCAATGAAGAATTGTTGATTTCCAACATCAAAAGGGTGATCTAATCCATTTCTAGAACCAATTTGCTCTTTAAGTAGTTCATTATCAGAATTAAAAATATCACTAAAAGATATACTATTTGTTTTAAAGATAGCTAACAAATCAATTGAATTAGTATTCTCAATAAGGTTGTTTCGATCAATTGGATACATATTTAATTGCTCACTCTTAATTTTATGATTATATATAACATTATTGTCTCTATTCAAATTAAAATAAACATGATTAGTTGGATTAAATAATGTATCTTGATTTGTCTGTGCTTCATATTCTACTGTCCAACGGTGTTCGACGTCATAAGTATGTATCACTTTAATAGTCATATCCCCTGGATACCCATCTTCCATTGACTTTAGTTGAACTGTAAAAGTAACCTTAATATTCGTGATATTATCTTGAATGTCGTAATTAAAAAGTCTTTTATCTAAACCATTACTACCACCATGAAGGTGATGTACATTATTATTAGCTTCTAATTGATATTCCTCATCGTTCAAATGAAATTTGGCATTTCCAATACGTCCAGCATAACGACCGATAGTAGCACCAAAATGATACGGATTTGATGGATAAAACTCATCCGCTTCAACTCTATTTCCTAATACAACGTTGTTATCATGGTACTTCCATGATACGATGCGTGCACCGAAATTTGTGAACACAATATTGGTTTCATCGTTGTCAATTTTAATTAAGTCAATACCATGTCTTTGCTTTTCTACTTCAACTATCATTACTTACGTCTCCCTCTTAAACACGCTTAATCAGGTTCTGCTCGGTAATATCATAACGCATACACCAATAATACAGATGCATGCTCCAATTAAATCGTACTTATCAGGTGCTTGTTTATCGACAATATATGCCCAAATTAAACTCATTACAATAAACACGCCACCATAAGCAGCATAAACACGACCGAAAGTTGGAAACGACTGGAACGTTGCAATGACACCATACATCATTAATATAACGCCACCTATAAATCCCAACCAACTTGATTGTCCTTCCCTTAACCACAACCAAATTAGATAGCCACCACCAATTTCACAGAGACCTGCTAATAAAAAGATAAAGATTGAATAGAGCATTGAAATGACCTCCAACTTGTAATAAAGTTATCCTCATTGTATCAATGCAATGATACCTTTATCTATTTAAATTTTAAGCACTGACTTTTTCACGTACATATTGTTACACTTTTTTTATTAATATTCCATAGATTTTATATAAATTAAAAAATGAAAACGCTATCTATTAAAATTTTTAATAGACAGCGTTTGCGTAACACTTTTATTCATGAAGTGTGCTGCGAATTTGTTTGTTTTTAAGTTTGAGAATCAATAATTCAACGACAATGAATATGGTTGTAATAAAAGCAACCAATGGCATTTGTTGCATGATTAATTCGATGAATATATCAATGATACACACAATAGTTAATCCGATTGTTATCCAAATAAAATTAGTCGCATGTACTTTTAATATGACTAATTTCTGTTGTTCATCTGCATATCTATAATTTGGGATTAAATTTATTACACCTTTAGGTGACGCACCACAATTCTCTATGGTAGGTGTATCCATTTCTGTATATTTAATTCGCTTATCATCAAACATACATAATGCAACAACTACACCTACTCCTAAAATAAGCCAACTCGGTTCAAACACCCATTCATAGTTACTTGTATGATTAATGTTCGGTGTTACTATGTTAGCGATGAGAACCAAATAAACTATCCACAGAATAAGATAAACAATTCTTTTTAATTTAGAATGACGATTTAGTTTTGATTTATCGCTAAAGTCATGTACATAAATATGAATATCATCAACTGTTTCTGAATGAATTGTTAATTTACAAACAATAACAATTAAAAGTAATAAACTACCGATAAAAAATGGTGAAAGAAATTGCCGTTGCAAGTCGTTAAACATTGCAAAAGCAATGATAGCACATAAGAAATTTAAACTTAAAATGCCAAGTTTAGCTTGCAATGTAATTTTTTCTACTTGCAAAGCTTCATCATTTTTAGTCATTCTCTACCTCCCAGAATAAATCATTCAAAGTAACACCTAGCGTCTTAGCTATATTAATACATAATTTTAATGACGGATTATACTTATCATTCTCTATCATGTTAATGGTTTGACGTGATACTCCAACTGATCGTGCAAGTTCTAATTGCGAAATCTTCTTTGCACCACGATAAACTTTGACTTTATTCATATCTCCACACTTCTTTCAACATCCCATATTATTCATCATAACGATATAATGCCAATATCGTCAAATATATATGACACTTATATTTAAGTCTTTAAATTCTTGGTTAATTTCAATTATAATTGCAATCATAGTATATTTTAATTGTGTTATACCAGTCTAAGCTTCAGCTTTAATTATCAGTTATTAAATTTTCAAGAGGAAGAAGGTGTTCATGTGGATTTTGTATCAAGACCAACGACTGAAACCGCTAAAGCGTTATTAGGTGTCAAAGTCATGTATGAAGACGAATTTCAAACGTATAGTGGCTATATTGTTGAAACAGAAGCTTATTTAGGTTTTACAGATCGAGCAGCTCATGGATTTGGAGGTAAGCAAACGCCTAAAGTGACTTCACTTTATAAAAGAGGCGGCACCATTTACGGACATGTGATGCACACACATCTATTAGTGAATTTCGTAACTCAAAACGAAGGTGTCCCTGAAGGAGTACTGATTCGAGCTATTGAACCTTTAGATGGCATAGAAATGATGAAACATAATCGTAATAAGTCAGGATATGAATTAACAAATGGACCCGGAAAATGGACAAAAGCGTTTAATATACCTAGAGCAATTGATGGTGCCACATTAAATGATTGTCGCTTATCCATTGATACTAAACACCGTAAATACCCTAGGTATATTGTTGAAAGTGCTAGAATTGGAATACCGAATAAAGGCGACTGGACTAATAAACCGCTACGATACACAGTTAAAGGTAATCCATTTGTTTCACATATACGTAAATCAGACTGCCTAAACCCAGATGAAACTTGGAAATAAAGAAAAAAGACATTCTAGAAATTTTAATCCTTAGAATGGGCCTTTATGACTATTTCTAAATTGTTTAATATCAACAAATCTATTTTCATAGATATTACAAATTAATATTCCAATTAGTTTTTTATCTTTTTATAAACTTATTAAAATTTCGTATTATATAAAAACCATAATACCTATCCTAGAAATCTATATTTCTTATATGTATAATGTTATATATGGGGATTTATAGCGCTTACAAGAAGTGCTATTTAAAATTTTTTAACTCGTTTATAAAGGGGGCTATATAAATGGAAATAGATGCGGTCACAACACTATGTCTTGCCTGTCTTTTATTTTTACTAGGTGAATTCATCGTCAATCACGTTTCATTTTTACAAAGAATTTGTATACCACCTCCCGTTATAGGAGGATTACTATTTGCAATTCTAGTTGCAGTCTTAGATACCTTAAATATTATTCAAATTAAATTAGATGCTAGCTTTATTCAAGATTTCTTCATGATGGTATTCTTCACTACTATTGGATTAGGTGCATCTTTTAAATTATTTAAAATTGGTGGGAAAGTTTTAATACTTTACTTTGTATGCTGTGCATTTCTGGCAATATGTCAAAATTTCATTGGGATCTCATTAGCTAAAGTATTACATATTAAACCATTGTTAGGTTTAACAGCTGGTTCAATGTCAATGGAAGGTGGACATGGGAATGCAGCGGCTTATGGTAAAACGCTTGAAGAAAGTTTTAATATTGATTCAGCTATTACTGCTGCACTTGCAGCAGCAACTTTAGGCTTAGTATTTGGTGGATTAATTGGTGGACCATTAGTAAAGGCACTCATTAAACGCTATAACCTAAAACCTGAAAACAGCGATGATTCGTTTAAAGATTATAGTAAAGTAGAATCTAATGAAGTGCTGCATCGTAAATATCAACCTACACAAGTATTTTTTCTACAATTAACAATTATTGCACTGTGCATGTCATTAGGTACATGGATAGGTGATCAATTTTCTAATTTAACTGGTCAAAGTTTACCTATGTATGTAGGCTCAATGTTTGTAGCAGTTGCAATTCGAAATGTATCGGAATATGCGAACATACAACTCATCGATTTAAAACTGATTGATCAAATTGGTGATGTAGCTCTAGGCTTATTCTTATCACTAGCACTGATGAGTATTCAACTTACTCAAGTATATTCACTTGCATTACCTCTTATCGCTATCGTTTTAGTTCAAGTCTTATTTATATCATTATTTGCATTCTTTATACTATTTAGAGTGCTTGGTAAAGACTATGATGCTGCTGTTATGGCTGGTGGATTTATAGGTCATGGTTTAGGGGCTACACCAAATGCGATGGCAAATTTAGATGTAATTACTAAAAAATATGGTAGTTCACCAAAATCATATCTTGTCGTTCCTATAGTTGGAGCTTTCTTAATTGACTTAGCAGGTGTACCTATCGTTATGGGCTTTATTAATATTTTTGGAAACTAAAGTTTTATATCATGCATTATAAAAAAGCAAGTTGGGAGTCCAAACTCTCAACTTGCTTTCTTTGTATAATTTATTA
Source organism: Staphylococcus sp. AtHG25 (assembly GCF_003217445.1). Classification (NCBI taxonomy): domain Bacteria; kingdom Bacillati; phylum Bacillota; class Bacilli; order Caryophanales; family Staphylococcaceae; genus Staphylococcus; species Staphylococcus sp. AtHG25. The sequence continues at coordinate 134,188 of NZ_QJSN01000003.1, forward strand.
ATGCGAATTATGGTTGAATGACCTATTCAATATTACCCTCTATGAATGTCTAAACCGCGTTGTTCAATCCATGACATTAACTTATGATCGAAAACGAACTTACTTTGTTTTAATTCACTAATATCTCTTGCATTTAACATTGTCATAATTGATTTCGTATGTTCAATAAATGACTCAACATACTCAATCGTTGTCGTGATGCCCCCATTTTCAACTTGATTTAAGAATGGTCGAGACATACCTACAGCTTTAGCCCCTAATGCTAGACTCTTAACAACATCTAGAGGCGTACGTACACCACCACTAGCAAAGACATTAAGTGAATCTTGATAAGCTGAACTTTCAAGCAATGACTCTACAGTTGACTGTCCCCAATTTGCAAGATAGTCCATATCTTTATTTGAACGACGCTCATTTTCAATTGTGACAAAGTTTGTTCCACCTTTACCACTTACATCAACGTATGTAACACCAACATCAATTAAATCTTTATATAGTTCTTTGCTCATGCCGAAGCCAACTTCTTTAATAATAACTGGAACATCAACACGTTGAACAATAGCTGCTACATTATCTAACCAAGTCGAGAATTCACGATTTCCTTCAGGCATCACAAGTTCTTGTGGTGCATTCACATGAATTTGTAAAGCCTGTGCATCTAATAAACTAACCGCTTCTACGGCTTTATCTACAGGAACATCGGCACCAACATTACTAAAAATTATACCTTCTGGATTGGTTTGACGTGCAATACTGAATGATTCCGCCATTTTAGGATTTCTCAAAGCGGCATGTGTAGAGCCTACAGCCATTGCTAATCCAGTTTCTCTAGCGACAACTGCAAGTTTCTCATTAATTTGTTTTGTCCATTCACTGCCGCCTGTCATCGCATTGATATAAATAGGGTATGTCATATCAAAATCTGTTATTTGACTTGTTAAGTCTACTTCATCTACATTTATGCTAGGGATTGAATGATGCACGAATCTCACTCGATCAAAGTCTGATTGAGGTGCATCACTTTGAGCCATTGCTATTTCAACATGTTCATTTTTCCTCTGTTCTCTTTGAAAGTCACTCATCTTTGTACCTACCTTTGCTTAAATTAATAAAGTTTCATAATATATTAGAACCATTTTTTTCTTTTGAAAAAGATAATCAATGCAATAGCTATAATTAACATGACGATCATACAAATTGGATAGCTATATTGCCATTTAAGTTCTGGCATATATTCGAAATTCATGCCATAGACACCTGCAATAAATGTCAAAGGTGAGAAAATGACTGAAACCAATGTTAATACTTGCATGATACTATTCATTCGAAATGATGAATAAGATTCGAAGTTCTCTCTTATTTCATTAGCCATCTCCTGTGATGTTCTTATGATATTATTTTGCTTTATAAGATGGTCATCGATATGTTGAATATACATCGAATGCTTACTATCTACAATCAATTTACCTTCAGTTTTAATTGTATTAACTAATTCTTGCATAGGGAATAATACCCTTTTAATTTTGATTAAATCAGATTTAATTTGAAAAACATTATCCATTATTTTTTTACTTTGAGTATCATCTACATGTGCATCTTCAAAGTTATATGTTTTATCCTCAATTGTATATACGAATTCAAAATATTTATCAACCATCATATCTAAAATATGTATCACTATATCTGCACAATCCAAGTCTGAATCATGATGTTGTGCATTCATTTTAGCCACTTCATTTAACGATTCAAAATGTTTGTGGTGATATGTAACAAGTACTTTCTCACTTAAAAATACATTTAAAGAAATTGGAGAAAAATCATCTTTGTACATACTGTGAAATACTAAATATTGATATGATTCATAGGATTTATATTTTACACGTGGCACACCTGTAATGGCGTCTTCTAACTCTAAATAGTTAAATTCAAATTGACTTATTAAATAATCATTCTCTGCTTGTGTTGCATTTTCAAAATCAAACCATACAATTGTTGCTGTTTCAGGAATCTCCTTCACACTATCAACTTGAGTGAGCGATTGATTTTTAGTTTGATATCGAATTGTCATAGTCATTGTTACGTTTACCTCCTACATAACCATACGTCTTTCATTCTACCATGAATTAAATCATGTGTATGTGTTATTTTTATTTAGTAAAATAGAACTATCAATATATGAGCGAGGTCTTTAGTAATGAGTAATCCTGTAATTATTAATAAAGTGGTAGAAACAAATCAAATTGATTATAACAACCACATGCATGACTCAGAATATAATAAAGTGTTTAGTGAAGCTGTAAATGAATTTAACTACACGCATGGACTTTCTTTAAAGGAACGTGAGGTACTTCAATACACAATGTTCACTTTAGAAGAACATACGACGTACCTAGCAGAGTTATCACTCAATTCAGCTTACCGAATCGAAGTTTATATTTATGATTATGATTATAAACGTGTACATTTCTTTTTAATGCTTTATACAGATGAAGATGAACTAGCTGCAACTAACGAAGTTATCATGATGGGAATTGACAGTAACAAACATAAGTCTGCTCCTTTTCCAAGTGATTATCATCAAAACATTGCTAATTATTATAGTCAACAAGGTACTATTGAATGGCCTAAACAATTAGGTCATCAAATAGGAATACCTAAAAAGGAGAACTAAAAATGGTATCACAATTCCGCAATCAACTTTTAGAATTATTATATGATTTAAATGATGAGCTTAAAGTAGACTTAATAGAACTCAATATTACTAAACAATTATTTATGAATGGTCCCAGTCAGGAATTGCTTAAAAGAGCATTTAATATTAGTTATTATCAAGGACAGAAACAAGCTATTGAAGCATTACAAAATATCGTTGCATCAGAGGAAAATGAGGAAATTTTGAAACATTTATTAAATGACTATGCAAGTCAATTTGCGAACTTATCATCTAATTTAGTGAATTTGTTAAATCAACAAGATGTATCTCAAATAGATTTGGCACAAGGCATAGACAATTATTATCATAACTTAGGTCAACAAACGGTTATAACTAAAGTTCAAAATTTAATTTAAATTTTGAACAATGAAGTTATTCATATTTCATGATTTGAAGTGACAGAAGACGAGAACTCATCTTCAACAAAAAGAACTGAGAAGGAACAATTAAATGCCCTTCTCAGTTCAATTACCTACGTCATATCTGCTAAGTAGACTTAGAGTACTTTTTTATATCAAACTATGTTTTGTTTGATGTTAATTAAGCATCAATCGTCTTAGTAATTTGTTTAATTACTTTGTGTGACTCACTTATAGGGAATAAAGGGAAATCGTGGAACATTTTCGGATACTCAAAGAATTGAACTGGTTGTCCCTTATCCTCCAAATTATATACAAAACGCTTCATATCTGGATGATAAATTTCTCTGCCACCACCGAATAAAACGATAGGTGGTAAATCGTGTAGTTGTCCATAAATTGGTGATATTAATGGATTAGCTAGTGCTTCTCCTTGCGTCCATACATTGAATATACGTTGTAAACCATCCCTATTGACGAAACGGTCTTTATTGCTTAAATCCTTAGTTATTTCAGGATTAGTCAATGTTGCATCCAACATTGGTGAAAGTAGATAAACTTTATTAGGTAATGGTTGATTATTAGCCACAAGTTGTTGAACGTAACTTAGTGCTAATGCGCCCCCAGTACCATCCCCCATAATAACGATATGCTTGGCATCCACTTCTTCTAATAAAGATTGATATATCCCATCGATTGCTTTAAATGTGTCTTGAAAGTGGTGTTCTGGTGCTTTAGGATAAATTGGCAACACAACTTCATAAAGCGTACTAAGTGCAAGTTTATCCATAAACCTCCAATGAAATGGTGAGGGTTGTAACGTATTATAACCACCATGAATATAGAGAATTTTCTTTTTTGTTTCATGACGAAAATTAAATCTAAATACTTGCATATCATTGTGTGACAACTTATCTAAATTAGATTTAACATTTAAACTTGAAGGTTGCTTATGCTTCGCTTGATTAATATCTTTTCTTTTATCCATGAACTTATCGAAATCTGAATCATTATCAAACATTATTGAACGAATGTGCAGTAAGTATCGATTGATGATTCGATTAACCATATGTGATCTCATAAAATTCTACCTACCTTAATTAATAATAAATTACTTAAACGTCATTACATTTAGCACAAAAAGCGATATAATGAAAACTATGTTCAAAAAAATCATGATTAAATATTTAATATAATATTGTTAATTGCATATTAAATTCAGTATAAATTAGTCAATCTTAGAAAACAAATGAATTATAGAAAAGGAGTTAGAAAAGTGTCAGAAAGAAAAACAACACAATATGATAATAAATCTCCTATTGATAATCACAACGATCTTCGTTCTAATCGTAACAACCGAAAAAGAAGATCTTGGGTGAGTTTAATTATCCAAATCATAATTTTCATATTAGTAGCTATTACGGGTTATAGTATGTACAAACAACCTATCTTTAATTTAGCATTTGCTAATCAACCCATTAGTTACGGTCAGATTAAAGGTTTTCAGTATACGGTTACACAAATAGGTACACTTAATATTAATTTAAGCCAATTAGCTAATCTTGAAGATGTGGCCAATCGTCTCGTATTTGTTTTTAATATATTTTTCATTTTAACAATTGTAAGTTTAGTTATCACTATTTTGACTATTATCTTCAATCGAACTTTATTAAAGATTTTAAATTTTATTGTGATTTCAATATTATTGATCATGTCACTGTATTTCGGATATGCAATACAAGTAATTGGTCAACGAATTGCTGATAAACTACAAAGTTTCTCGTTAAATGTTTCTGCTAATCAAATTATTAGTGAAGCGGATGCTATTCATAATGCGCTTATTTTATTAGTATGTAGTCTAGCTTTATTAATTGTTAGTTTCTTTTTCAGAAATCGAAAAATGAACCATCCTAAAATCAAGTAATATATTTTTTGCCATTGTAGACGTAATCATTTAGTCACAATGGCTTTTTTCTAATAAAAAAAGTATCGATCACACTTAAAGAAGTGTACCGATACTTTAAAAATAATGTCCCCCAACATCATTTTATTTAAATTTATTACTTTCTGCATTCATCATTCTTTCATGTTCTGCATCAGCGCCTTTTTTACCTTTTAAGAATAAACTTAAAATAAATGCTAAGACTGCTAATCCAGTCGCAATCCAGAATGCATCGTTAATGCCTTCGATATATGCAAGCTGATTTACGTATTTTAAGATAGCTTGTACTGCTTCAGATTGACCACCATATTGTGCCGCCATTTGACGGACGTGGTCTTGGATCACAGGATTTGTTTTATCTAATTCATCTGTAAACGCACCAACATGATTTGTTGTTTGCGTCGTCATAACAGTAACAAGAATCGCAGTACCAATTGAACCAGCTAATTGTCTCATCGTGTTTAGGAATGCATTACCATGAGAAATAAGTCTTGGTGGCAGTGCGTTAATGGCCGCTGTCATAAGTGGCATCATTACAAACGCCATACCGAATGATCGAATCACATAAATACTCATTATATGAAGATATGATGTATCCATATTTAATTTAGTAAGTTCCCATGTTCCGTAAGCCATTACAGCTATACCAAACAATGCTAAAGGTTTTAAACCAATTGTATCAAGTAGCTTACCAGTAATTGGTCCTAATATACCCATAACTAATGAACCAGGAAGTAATAACAGTCCTGAATCAAGTGCTGAGAAGCCACGTAAATTTTGTAAGTAGATTGGTAATAAAATCATACCACCGAATAAACTCATCATAACAACCATGTTAATGATAGTTGTTAGTGTAAATGTTGATGATTTCAACACTTCAAGATTTAACATTGGCGCTCTCATTGTTAATTCACGAATGACGAATGCAGCAATGAATATCGCACCAATTATGAACATCGTTACGATTTCAGCTGAACCCCAACCTTTATTACCGGCTTCACTGAATCCGTATAATAGTGCACCAAATCCAATCGTACTGTAGACGATACCTTGATAGTCGGCTCTTGGATTTGTTGTTCTTTGATATAATCTGAACCAGAAATAACCGAATATCATTGCAGCAATTCCTAGGAAGAACATACCATAGAACATAACGTTCCAATGATAATTTTGAACGATGTAACCTGATAAAGTTGGTCCAATAGCTGGCGCCAATATCATTGCTATACCCATTGTTCCCATTGCAACGCCACGTTTTTCTGGTGGGAAGATTGTAACGATTACGTTAGAACCTAATGGCATTAACACACCAGCACCAATGGCTTGTAGTACACGTCCACCCATCATCATAGGGAAGTTATTAGAAAGTGCACAGACTAGTGAACCAATAGTGAATAATAAAAGTGCAATAATAAACAACTTACGATAAGAGTATTTATTAAATAAGAATGCACTTATTGGAATTAAAATACCATTTACTAACATGAATCCTGTCATCAACCATTGTCCAGTTGACGCAGAAATATTGAATTCTGTATTAATCTTAGGCAATGCAACGTTTAATAACGTTTGGTTTAAGATGGCTATAAACATACCAAACAACATTGCTGCTAAAATTTTATTTCTTGTAATCCCTTTTCCAAAAACAAAATCTTCTTTTTGTTTCTTAATACGTTCGTTTACACGTCCTTCTTGAGAATCAGGATTAATCGGTTCATAAATTGAATCCTTAGGTAGATGTTGATTGTTTACATCATCATCTTTTTTGTCATCCTCAGTAGCATCATCAGCATAATGTAAGGAATGTGATGCTTGCTTTTGCTCAGGATGTATTTGCTCTGATGCATGATCTTGCTGATCTTGTTCATTCTCGAAATGATTTTTTCGTTTATCATTTTCAATGTGTCTATCTTCAGAGTTCGTGTGACGCTGTTTATCATCGTCTCTTTGAGAATCTTGCGTGCGATTCGACGCTTTATCTCGGTCTAAGTCACTGATTTTAAATTTAGATGGATTACTTTGACTTTTAGATTCTTCATTTATGTGTTGTCCCTTAGCTTGGTTCTTACGTTTCTTACGTGATTTCAACACAAGAACGTTAACTAAACCAACTAAAATGACCGCTAAAACAATATATCCAACAATGAAGGTCGTTGTCATTCTATGACCTCCTTAGTCTTTATGAATTTTTACTTCAGCGTTCATTCCAGGAACAACATTTTTAGATGGTGCTGAATCTAAAGAAATTTTAACTGGTACTACTTGAGATACTTTAGTGTAGTTACCGTCAGTGTTAGATGATGGCATTAATGAGAAGCTAGCTGCAGTTGCTTGGCCTACTTCTTCAACTTTACCGTCAACGTCAGAATCTTCACCGTCGATTGTTACGTCAACTTTGTCGCCTTTTTCTACACTGCTAACATCTTTTTCGTCAATATTTGCTGTAATATATAAATCATCTAAATTGTAAGCATAAGCAATTGGTGAACCTGCTTGTGCAACTGAACCTTCCATACCACTTGTTTTAACGATAGTTCCGTTTTTTGGCATTTTGATATCCATTGTTTGTGACTCACCGCTTTGGCTTTGACCACTCACTTCTGCTACTTTGTCACCTTTTTTAACTTTGTCCCCTTGTTTTACATCAAGAGATTTAATTTGACCTGAAGTTGGGCTAGAGATTTGAATTTGTTCTCCATCAACTTTGGCATTATCAGTTGTTACAAAGCTTGTAGCATTATGATATAAGTAGAAACCTACAATACCAACTACAACTAGAACAACGATTGTGATGATATTAATTAACACCATTTTCTTCATTGAACATTTCCTCCTATTTGCTTTTCAAAATCACTTTTAATATTATAAAGACATATAAATAAAATTAACACCAACAATTATTAGTAAATTGTCGGCTAAATGAAGTACAAGATAAATCAGGTGACAAGATGAAGCAAAACGCTAAATATAAAATTATAAAAAGTTTAATTGATTTATTAGAAATTTATCCCTTCGAAAATATATCTATAAAGATGATTTGTGCAAATATTAATGTCAATCGGTCAACTTTCTATGATCACTTTCAAGATAAATTTGACTTGCTATCAAAAATCCAAAATTATCATTTGAATAAATACGAACACTTACTCAACACATTCTCTTTTAATTTTGATAATATTAAAAAAAATCCTGAAAAAGTTTATAAATTCTTCCATATTATTCTAAAATATATCTATAGAAAAAAAGCGTTTTACCACGCTATTTTTATTTCCCATCCAAATAAAGAATTAGTTATGGAATATATTGATATTACGAAACAGTATTACACGAGAATTTTAGGAGAAAATAATACAACCATTCAAAACGTGCCTTTTTTTATAACTTATACAATGAGTGGTCAAATAGGTGTCATTTTAAATTGGTTAAGATTAGGGTGTCAAGAACGCCCGGATGAAGTAGCAAGTGCATTACTAGCTAATACTTTAAAAGTTCAAAGATAGTTGTATTTAGCCAATGAAGAAGCCATTAATTGAGTTAACTCGATTAATGGCTTCTTCACTTTGATACTGTATTTAATTGTTTCATCGTAGCATAGTAATTAATTTAATTTCTTTTATAATTTGTCATGTTTAAATACTTTAATATTTAATAATTGTAAAATGATAAGTAAAATTGCTGTGAGACTAATAATAATGATATAAGGCATACTGTTATATTCACCTTTTAGATTAACAAGTGGTGTCACAAGGCCGCCTAATAAAGATTGTAATAATCCCAATAAACTTGATGCGCTTCCGCTTCCGGTTGTACGTTCTTCCATTGCAATTGAAAATCCTAATGTCGCGACGCCTGTAACTGGCGCCACTAAAACGATAAAACCTATAACTAATAACGCAAAATGCCAATGATTTATTAATGTTAATGACACAATCACAACGCCAAAGATTTGGATAATTGTAAATGCACGTAGTAGCACTTGTGGGTGAAAATAGTCTACTAATTTTCCAGCAATCTGACTCGCAATAATAAGTGTGATTCCCACTCCTGCAAACATCCAACTAAAGTGTAATGGCGAAACACCATATATTTTTTGAACTAAAAATGGTGATGCAGAAATGTAACTAAATAACATGATGAATGTAACGCCTTGAATGAGCATTGGTAAGACAAATCGTGGTGTTGTGAGTAGACTTTTAAAGTTACTAAAAATCACATTCACTCCACTGCTATCACGATTTTCTACCGATAAAGATTCAGGAACTTTAAACAATGAACCTAACACCATTAATACACCAAATAGCGTTAAAATGACAAAAACCATTCGCCAAACAGCAAAACTCAAAATTAAGCCCCCTAAAGCTGGCGCAATCACAGGTGCTACTCCATTAACTAGCATGAGCAGTGCTAAAAATTTAGTCAGTTCATTTCCACGATACATGTCACTAGCAATCGCTCTTGATATAACAGCTCCAGCGCCTCCAGTAAACCCTTGAATAAATCTAAGAAATACCATAATCCAAATATTTTCAACGAAGACAATACCTAAACTTGCTAAAGCAAATATAATCATTGATATAACTAGTGGTTTCTTTCGCCCAATACTATCGGATATTGGACCTACAATCAGATTACCTAACCCTAAACCTATCATAAATAAAGATAAAGTTAGTTGTGCATTAGCAGTAGTCGTATTAAAATCATTTTTTAATTCTGGTAGCCCTGGCAAAAACATATCTATAGATAAAGCACCTATAGCAGTTAAAGCACCCAATATAATAATAAATAACGGTGAATTTTTCTTTTGCTTTTGCTCTATATCCATTATATTATCCCACCTTTTTAGGTTTCATATTTTTATGTATTGATTAAAATTTAATAAGTTGGAATAAAACATGCTTCAATATTACTCTAGCTTTCGAATTTTTAAACCACTTACTGAAATTTTAAGTTTGTGTTTCGTTCATTCTCTTATAAATGACTAGAACTGAGAAAAGCTTGATTTAATCACCTTCTCAGTTCAGTCTACAAATACTTATTTAGAATGAATGTTAAAGATACAATTTCGATCGCTACTCATTCATTTATTTTGAATCAACTAATTGAATATTACCCGTATCACTATCTTCTCTTAATTCATAATTAGTGGTTTCATACTGCCCATTGCTATTTAAATGTTGCACTTTAGTATTAATCGTGTTGCCTTTTTGACTAGCACTTACAACTTGTGGATTAATAAAAGCAACTGATTGGTTTAAATTGTTTTTTATAGACTTATAGATACTCGATTTATCTTTTAAAAATGTACTCACTAAATTGAAATCACTTTGTGAAATAGCTGAATTCAAAGTGAAAGAATAATTACTAAAGAAATTACTTAGCTTTGTTTTCAAACTATTTTCTTCCGCTTCTTTTTCCTCGATATAATCACTAATCTCTTCATCATCAAACTCTAATGTAGCACTATTAATATTACCTAAATCTCTTGCTTTGATTGTTTTTGTCTCTGCATGGAATGTTTTCCCTTTTGCCTTACCTAGTGCAGAAACTGTAACATCTTTCGTTTGAGGATAAGGTCCATATTCTCTAGAACTGCTATATTTCATTTGTTTATCATTTATTTCAACTTTTAATGAGCCTTTGTCTAAATCACTTTTTCCTTTTAATTTGACTGTTAATAACGCTTCGTTGAAATTTTCATTTACTTCAACTGTGTTACTCTTTCCATATCTAAAGTCAAATTTAAGTTGACCACTAAACTCACCATATTCTGTTTCTTTTTTAGCATCAACAGAATATATACCTGGGATATAAGTACCTAGTGAAGTCGTCTTATTCGCATCAGCAATAACTGTTTTCTTTTTTCCACCATCTTTAAATTCATATTTCGTATCCAATTTAGGTTTCACAATTGCCTTCTTTGTAGGAGCAGTGTAACTCATATTATCGAATATTAATAATCGTGTACCATTTTTACTTACACGTAAGTAGTTATTACCTGCACGCGTTTTTAAATTAATTGCCTCTTTTGAATCACTTTTATTGAGTGTTTCTACTGTAGATTTAATATCGCGCGCAAACTTCTTCATTCCAACTTCACTTCTAATATAGTCTATATATACACTTGCCTCATCAGAATCTATATGAGAATTTTTAGAGCTTAATAGCGTCGCTACTTTTTGTGAATCATTATTATCAATTGCATTAACTAAAATCTTTGTTTGCGCATTAGGTGAATTGTAATTTCTAACCAATACAAACACAATAATTAGTAAAACAATGATAAACGCAACGATAGCCCAAGGAATAAACTTTCTTATCCTAATATTAGATGTGTTGATTTGAGGGGAGTTTATTTGATTGTCTTTATTGTCTAATTTATTTCCACAATTAGGACATTTGTTTAAGTTACTATCAATTTTCTGTCCACATTTCGGACATGTACTCATTTAGTCACCAACTTCCCCTCTACTAGAATATATTTATCGATTGATATTTTAATTTCAAATTAAGAATATGATTTCTATTATATAATAATCATTCTAGACCTTCATACTAATTTAAACTTTTGAATTAAATTTTTTTACTCTCTCATCTATTATATATAATACACTTAAAGCTTTCTCAATATCTTTACTTGATAAATCAGCTACCATATCACTAACCATATCGCTAACTATTTTATTGTTTTCTTCAGTATATTTTCTACCTTTTTCCGTTAGAGCAACATATTTTAGTCGTTGATCAATATTGTTATTTGGCTTTTGTAATGCTACGAAGCCACTATCGATTAGTTTCTTGATACGTCGACTTACTGCTGCTTTATTAACACCTTGTTTTTCAATTATTTCAGTAATTGATAATACTTGATGATGGCTTAGCAATCTTAGAACATTGGATTGCTCCATTGAAATACCATACTTGCTTTGCTGATCTTTTAATAACTTTGCAGTTAAAGTATTAGTATCATCAATGAATTGCTTCATAAATTCGATGTGGTTTCTTGAAATTATGCTCATTACTTTACTCCTTGTTAAATAGTAATCAATAGCGTTTTACATACTCTGTTAAATAATATCAATAAACAATTCTCTTGAAAACCTCATTACTTTATTAATAGTTGCTAATTGGTAAGTTGTTCGATTACATTTATATATATAAAGAAATTAGAGGTATTCCTTATGATTGCAATTATCTTAGCTCTCGTTGTGTTATTGATTGTACTAGGTGTATTATTCAACGTGAAATGGCTTCTTAATTTAAGAATGTTTATTACAACTATTATATTATGTATGTTAATTACTGTTTTGAATCTATTAACAATGACACTCCCTACTACACTAATAATAATCATGATGATTACTATGGGTGGTTTACTAGTGAAGCACAACCATCTTTTCTCCTTACAAAAAGGTCAAACTTTTATAAATAAAATGACGAAACTTCTCATACTAGGAGTACTCTTTGCATCGATTCTTGCATATCTTAGCACTATGCCTATTCCTATAATTAATGGTGTTTTCTTGTGGCTAACTATGATTGCGATAAGTACTTGTTATGCATTATTGCTTTACATGTCTTGGTCATCAGCTTTAGGTCGTATCTCAACTCATAAGCAGTACGACTTAATTATGGTATTAGGAGCTGGAATTTTCACAGAAAAAGTTACACCAATGTTAGCCGAAAGATTAAATCGTGCACTTAGTGTATATCAACATCAAACTGACAAATGTAAAATAATTGTTAGTGGTGGTCAGGGGCCAGATGAACCCATATCTGAAGCATTAGCGATGCAGCGTTATTTAATACAACATGGGGTTCGCCAATCTAGTATTATTATGGAATCTCAATCTACAAATACGTTTGAAAACTTCTATTATTCAAAAAAAGGCATACACAATCTATACTCAAATAGCCCCAATATACTTTGTGTTACGAGCCAATTTCATATCTTACGAGGAATGAAATTGGCGCATACGAACCGAATGAAAGTTGATGGTATAGGAAGTCACACCCCTTATCATTTTTTTGATGTCGCATTAGTGAGAGATTTCTTAGCACTAATGTATCAATATAAATTACTATTGACCATTTACTTTGCAGTTTTATTTTTTGCTTCTCTTTTCATTCTATTTTAAAAAAGCGGGAGTGGAACAGTATGTTTTGTTCCACTCCCGCAAAATGATAATAGCTGAGAGAAGTTTGATTATTGTGTGATTTAAATGACACAACTAATTAAACTTTCTAAGCTTATTTTTTATAACTCGATTTTACCATCTTCAATTTCAATCACTCTATCCGCATATTCAAATAATCTTTTATCATGCGTAATCATAATACCAATCATATTTTTGGTTTGAACATGTGCTTTAATCATTTGCACAACAGATGTCGCTCTATCTGCATCTAAACTGGCAGTTGGCTCATCTGCTAATATGATTTTAGGTTCATTCATAAAAGCTCTCATTATAGCGACGCGTTGTTTCTCTCCTCCAGATAACAAATGAGGATAAACATCTAAACGATGACTCAGACCTATCTCATTTAATAGTCTTTGTGCTTTATCTTTAGCCTCTTTACGTTTTATACCCGCTTCTTTAGCTACAATCATTAATTGTTCTCTAACTGTTAGATAAGGAACTAAATGAGATGATTGAAAAATAAAACCTATATCATTTAGTCTTAGACTTGTTTTATCTACTTCATTTGACAATAAATGCTCACCATTATACAAAACATCTCCACTCGACGGACTTAGTAATCCACCTAAAATATTAAGAAGTGTAGATTTACCTGATCCAGATGCGCCACTTAGTATGATGAATTCACCTTGATTCACATTAAAATTAATATTCTTTAATACTTCTGTTTGTGCATCTCCATTGCCAAATGTCTTAGTAATGTGTTTGAGTTGTAATGCCATTATTCCATACCTCCAATTGCTTCTATAGGATCTACTTTTAGAACTTTTATAAAGGATAATAATGCACCGATTAACCCTACAATTAGAAATACGACTATCATTAATAACACCTGACTATAACTTAAATAAAATGGCATAGTTACAGGCATAAAGACATTTAATATAAGTATGAGAGAAAATGCTAAAATAACACCTAACATTGTCGTTAAAATAATTTGTAGTAAAAGTGCAGTTAATAAATGTTTCTTTTTAATACCTATGGCTTTAAGAATGCCTATTTGAGGTATTTTTTGAATCGTCATTACATAGAAGAACGCACTTAAAACGATTGCTGTAATCACGAATAGACTAATAATCATTAAATTAAGTGGCATTTGTTCTGCTTGATAACTAGCAATGTTATCAGTTAATGTCTTTTCATTTACAACCTTGATGCCTTTAATTTGTTTAAGTGATTGTTTTTCATCTTTGTTGATTTTGTCAACCGGATAAAATGTTGATACTTGTTTATTTAATGACTTAAACGCTTCTTTATTCATTAATATCATTGAACTATGTGCGTACATTGACTCATTCATTATGCCGCTAATTTTATAGTCTTGATTATGTCCTTTAAAAGTTACAGTATCTCCAACTTTCAAGTCATTTCCAGTCAGTTTCTCACTAATAGCTATTTCATTCTGTTTTTTTGGAAAATTACCACTTACAAGTTTTGGCGTAAGATGTTTAGGCGTATTTAGCGTGATGACATCTTGATCTTGTTGGTTTATTTTAAGTGTTTGCGTCCCCATTTGAGTTGCATTTTCATGAATGATATTCTCTATTTTGTTTTGTTGTGATTGGTTCAACTGGGAACTTTCTAACTTCGGTTCCTTATTATCTTCGACTATATAATGTTCAGCTGGCATATTATTTAAATATGATATATTTTCTCGTGCTAAGCCTTGAGCTAATCCACTAATAAATAACACCATGCTTCCTAATAGAAATATAATTAACATGATTAATGTATAACGAAATCTGTAAAATTTTATTTCTTTCCATGCTAAATTCATATTTAGTACCTCCCACTGCTATTTCAATACATAGTTTAATGACACATTGTGAACTGAATATGAACTTTAAGAAGAATTGTTTTCTGATATAGTTATTCATATAATCATTTTATGAATAATAAAGGAGTAAAACTGATGGTGAAGTGTTTAATAGTAGATGACGACTATAAGATATTACATTATGTATCTCAACATCTCGAAGCAGCTCAAATTCAAACCGTCACTCACGCATGTGGTGAAAGTGCCATCGCATACCTTGCAAATAATAAAGTCGACATTGCAGTTGTTGATATTATGATGACTGGCATGGATGGATTTGAATTATGTCAATTGCTTAAAAATGATTATGATTTACCTGTCATAATGTTGACGGCAAGAGATGCTCTGAGTGATAAAGAACGTGCATTTGTAAGTGGGACAGACGATTACGTTACCAAGCCTTTTGAAGTAAAAGAATTGTTATTTAGAATACAAGCTGTGTTAAGACGTTACCAAATTAATTCTCAAGACATTATAAAGTTAGGAAATGTTACTTTAATTCAAGAGCATATGGAATTATCTGTCGACTCTAAAAATGTCAATTTGCCTACAAAAGAGTTTCAATTATTATTTTTATTGTGTGGTAAACCAAAACATATTTTCACAAGAGACACACTAATTGAGCGAATTTGGGGATTCGATTATGAGGGAGATGAAAGAACTATAGACGTTCACATTAAGCGATTACGTCATCGATTAAATCAATTAAAAGCCACAATTGAGATACAAACAGTTCGTGGACAAGGATACAGGGTGATTACACATGTTTAAGACGCTTTATACACGTATTGCGATTTACACGATTACAGTCATTCTTTTTAGTGCTTTAGTCAGTTTTCTTTTTGCAAACGTGTACTATCATTTCAATTTAAAAGCACATAATGACGCAAAAATTATGCGTACTTTAGAAGAGGCAAGAGCATTTCATACATCTTCAAATCAATCTGACACTCAATCATATTTTAAACATTTAGGAGATATGAACTATCAAATTATGATTGTAGATCACTCACATAATAAAACATTTTTTGGTGAACCATTCCGAAAAGACACTATTTCAGATTCAGCTATTAACCAAGTACTAAAAGGTAAAGCCTACCATGGTATTAAAAATAAACCTTTCGAACTATTTATAACTGGCTTTTTTGATAATGAAACGGATAATACTGTGGGTATCCCTTTTAATCAAAATAATCAAAAGCTTGCCGTATTCATGCGTCCTGATATAGGTGAAACATTTAGTGAGTTTCGCACTTTTCTTGCTGTTCTTTTAATATGCTTATTAAGTATATCTATCACGCTCGTTATTGCATCTACATATTCAATTATTAAACCTATAAAAATATTGAAGCAAGCAACTGAACGTTTAATGCATGGTGATTTTAATTCACCAATCTATCAAAGTCGTCATGACGAAATTGGTACGTTACAATATCGATTTGAAGCGATGCGACAATCTTTAAAACAAGTAGATGATATGCGACAACACTTTGTTCAAAATGTTTCACATGAAATCAAGACGCCATTAACACACATTCATCGTCTACTTAGTACGTTACAAAGCAATGTAAATCAAGGAGAGCGTGATCAGATTATTCATGAAATTCATGAAGAGGTTACGCATTTAAGTAATTTGACAAAAGAATTATTATTATTATCCGAACTAGATAACGCTACTCATCTAAAATTTGAAGATAATGTTCACTTTAAAGAATTAATAACTGACATCATTCGTCATGAACAATATGGGATAGATAACAAACAATTAATGTTGATGTCTGATATAGATACGGTTCATTTCCGAGGAAATAATCGTTTATTACATCAAGCATGTTCTAATCTCATTCAAAATGCAATTAAGTATTCTAATCCCAATAGCATGATTGATGTGAAATTATTTATTAACGAAGGAATTATTTATTTTACCGTTAAAAATGAAGGGCATACCATTCCAGAATCAGTGCAACCTCATCTATTCGATCGTTTTTATAAACGTAATGCTGAGGATAATAGCAATGGATTAGGATTAGCAATTACTCAATCTATCATTCATTTACATCGTGGACAAATATCAGTAACTAGTAATGAACGTGACGGAACGACGTTTACAGTGACATTGCCTGAAACTAACTAATCAATTTAGTTAGATATTATTTTACAAAGCTAACCACTTACTTCAATATATCTACCATTTAATATTGTTCTAAAAATTTTCTATACATTTGTGGTTAAATGACGTTGAGGAGGCATTAGTCAAATGAAACTACGGTTACATATATCACCCGAAGAAGATGAGAAGTATATCGCGATTCACGCACCTGAATTTGATGATGAAGTACAACAAGTTATTACAAATATTGAAGATTTGAATAGTTTAAAGCAACTCTATGGCAAACAAGATGACATGATCCATATTATAGAAATTCAAACCATCACTAGTTTTCGTACACATAAAAATCAAGTCATTGCAATTAGAGACGGCGAACAATTTAAATTGAAAGAACGATTATATGAACTTGAAGAAAAACTTCCTACTTCATTTATTCGAATTTCTAAATCTGAAATTGTAAATATTAATAAGATTAAAAAATTGCAATTAGAACCTAATGGTTTGATTAGAATTTATTTGCAACATATTGATTATACCTACTCCTCTAGAAGATATTTAAAATCCATAAAGGAGAGACTTTCATTATGAGAAAATTATATCAATTTGTTAGTATTTCTTTAGTGATAGGTTTAGCACTTTCTATCATTTTTAGTTATATCAATGCTGGAGGTGAATATTATCCAATTTCACCAGTTACAACACTAGGTAAGTTATATTATTCACACTTGTCTGAACCATTAGTAATGCTCATCGCCATTTGTTTGTGGCTTTTAATTGGTGCATTATTTTACTTAGCAAACTTTTTCTTTACGCACACAGATTGGAGTATCACACGTAGCACATTAATGCATTTTATATTGAGTTATATTGGATTATTACCAATTGGTATTTTATCCGGATGGTTTTCGATAAGTGTTTCAAATATATTTATTTTTACATTCTATTTCATCATTATCTACATCACTATTTGGATTATAGAGTTTTTAAAAAGTAGAAAATATGTTTCTGAAATCAATAACCAATTAAATAAAAAATAATTACTAATGGAAAAGCTCCTTATAAAGTAAACACTTAAAGTGCAAACTTTATAAGGAGCTTAATGTTATTTTATATTGAAATGATACTTATTTTACATTTAAATATTTTTGAATTTCTTTATTAACAGCGCGATAGACGTCCTCATGCTCTGTTAATTTAAGTCCGAAAGAAGGTACCATTTCTTTAATTTTTGGAATCCAATTTTTAAATTCATTACCATAACAACGTTGTAATAAATCTAACATAATATCTACTGCAGTTGATGCACCAGGTGAAGCGCCTAATAATGCTGCAAGAGAACCATCATCAGATGTAATTACCTCAGTACCAAACTGTAAGTTACCTTTACTATCTTCAGTATCTTTAATCACTTGTACACGTTGACCTGCAACAATAACTTCCCAATCTTCGTCTTTTGCATTAGGCACAAATACACGTAAATCATTCATACGATCTTCATGTTTTAACATAAGTTGTGATACGAGATATTTAGTTAAATCTATTTCTTTAACACCTGCTGATAGCATTGTTAATAAATTATTAGGTTTAACTGAACGTATTAAGTCTAAATTTGAACCTGTTTTTAAGAATTTAGGTGAAAAGCCTGCAAATGGACCGAATAATAAAGCACGTTCCCCATTTACAAACCGTGTATCTAAATGAGGTACCGACATTGGTGGTGCACCTACACTTGCCTTACCGTAAACTTTAGCATGATGTTTTTCGATAACGTCTTTATTAGTACAACGTAAGAACAGACCACTTACTGGGAAACCACCGATATGTTTTGATTGCTTGATACCTGTTTTTTGGAGTAACGGTAAACTTGCACCGCCGGCCCCAATAAATACAAATTCTGATTCATACGTATGACTTTGTCCAGAATTAAGATCTTTAACAGTCACTTTCCATTTTCCATTATCCAGTTTCTCAATATTTTCAACTTCTTGTTTATAAGAGACTTCTACATTTCTTTCTTTTAAATTAGAGATGAGTTTTTTTGTTAATGCACCAAAGTTTACATCTGTCCCACTTTCATCACGAGATAATGCAATTGGAACATGTGATGTTCTTCCTTCAACCATTAAAGGTACCCATTCTTTAATTTTTTCACGATCTTCAGTAATATCCATTTTTTCAAATAGTATATTTTCTTTTAATGCTGCTACTCTGTTTTTAAGGAATTTTACATTGAAGATACCTTTTACGAAACTCATATGTGGCACTGATTGAATGAAGTTAGATGGATTTTCTAATTGTCCAGTTCTTACTAAATGTGCCCAAAATTGCTTAGATACTTGGAATTGTTCATTGATTTTAATTGCTTTTGTAATATCAACAGAGCCTTCTTTGCCTTCTTTAGTATAATTCAATTCACAAAGTGCAGAATGACCTGTGCCAGCATTATTCCAAACATTTGAACTTTCTTCACCAGATTGTTCTAATTTTTCAAATATTTTAATTTCTTTGTCTGGAGATAATTCTTTTAATAACGTACCGAGTGTTGCGCTCATTATACCGCCACCTATTAAGATGACATCTGTTTTGCTATGTTCTGAACTCATAACAATACAGTCCCCCTTTTTTTTCACATCTTTAGTCGATAGGAAATTGATCTTGGCTTAATAAATTAAAACGCTTTCTTTATTTATTAAAATTTTTAATATTAACTTTACGCAGAACGTAAATCGACTTTTTAATAACTAGTTTAATTATATACATAATCGTTCTATGAAAAAAGTGTTAACATAAAGTTTTCATCTTTTATCTAGAATAAAGGATAGACACCTAATATCTTAGTTAGCATTGGCTATTACTATTAGACACATCTCAGAAATGCTATAATTTTCTATTATGAATTATTTGAGGTGTAACTATGAAATCATTCACATTTTTCATGCATAATATTTATGCATTAGGTGGAACAGTTAAAGCAGTTTCTGAATTAGCTAATACACTTGCCGACAAAGGACATCACATAGAAATTATTTCTGTGTTTCGAGCTCAAGACGAGCCTTACTTTGAAATAAATGACAAAATAAAAATAAAGACATTAGTAGACTACCGTTTAAAACCTCAGAACACTAAAGCAATAATGATGAATCGTTTAAATAAATATACTTCACTATTGAAACCAAAAGAAATAAATCAGTTTGAGCCGGGGTTAAATCAATTTTCCAAATATGTAGAACATAAAATGATTAAAGCAATTAAAAAAGTAGATACAGATGTACTCGTAGGTACTAGAGCGAGCTTTAATATTTTAATTTCAAAGTATCATTCAAACGATGTCATAACTGTGGGAATGGAACATATGAACCTACATGCTCATCCGGAAAATTATCAACAAGATATACTCACTGCCTATCGCAACATAGATTTAGTCACAACGCTAACTCAACAAGATCAATTGAATTACGAGCAACAAATCGACACACCTGTTTATACAATTCCAAATATCATCAATCCAGTAAAATATGCTACTAAGAAAGAAAATATCATTATTAGTGCGGGTAGATTAGATTTTGAAAAAGGGTTTGATATTTTAATAGAAAGTGTTCGCCGTATTCAAAATGACCTTAAGCGATTGAATTTTAAAGTAGAAATATACGGTGATGGTCAAGAGCGTGGACATTTGCAACAATTGATTGATCAGCATCAATTAAATGATTTAATTACTATCTATCCTGCAACTCAACAACTTAATACCAAATTATCTAACAGTAAAATTACTGTGGTTCCGTCGAGAAATGAAGGCTTTGGTATGGTTTTATTAGAAGCTATGGCTCAAGATAATATTGTTATCAGCTTTAAAAATATACTTGGACCTGCTAGCATTATTAATCATAATTCCAATGGCTATTTAGCCAATTATGGTGATGCAGGTTCATTAGCAAAATATATAGACATCGCTATGAACCACGTCGATGAAGCTAGTCAGATGATCAATGAAGGACATGTTACTTTGAAACAATATACGCCTAACACGGTTTATGAAAAATTTATGACCGCAATTAATAACGTTTAATTCTACTTATAATTATGTTTATTTGTGGGGACTGCTATGAATATTGAAAAAGCCCGTAAACGAATTTTTACAATTCATTTACAGGCAATTTTTGAAATAATTATGTCTTAGAATAATATTGTATATTAATTACAGAATTAGAGATAAGATAAATGTCCAAATACAGATGAAGATTAGTAATCCAACACTGTAACGTAATGTCATTTTAAGTAATTCTGATTCTTTACCTACTTCTTTAACGGCAGCAGTCGCAATTGCTATTGATTGAGGTGAAATTAATTTCGCTGCTACACCACCCACTGTATTTGAAGCTACTAGTAATGAACCGCTTGTTCCAATTTGTTGTGCAACTGAAGCTTGAATTGGTGCGAATAATGAGTTGTTATTAACAACTGATCCTGTCATAAATACGCCAATCCAACCTAAGATTGGTGATAAGACTGGGAACACGTTTCCAGCTTTAGCAATACCTTGGCCCATTGCTGCACTTAAACCACCATATGTAGTGATTTTTGAGATTGCTAAGATGAAACAAATTGTTAAAACTGGTAACCATAGTTCTTTAAAAGTTACACCGAATAAACGTCCTGCATCTCCGAAACTTACTTTCTTAGCCATTAATACTGTAATAATAATTGTAATTAAAATCGCAGTACCAGTTTGACCAATAAAATTGAAACTTAACATAATTGGTTTATGAGCGACTTCACTGAAAGTACCTGGTAAATTAAAGTTAAGCACTAATGAAGATAATTTACCATTTGGTAAGAATAAGTTCTTAAAGAATGGTGCGCTCCAAATCATAACTACAACTGTTAATATAACAAATGGACTCCATGCATAGATAATTTCTTTTGCATTGTGATGTTTCACCGGTTCAGGTTCCACATCTTTCTGTACTCTGAAAATATGTTTTGGTTGGAATTTTCTAGAGAATAAAGCTAAAGCTCCCATAGTTACTAATGGTGGGATAATATCAGCTAATTCAGGTCCGTTAAATACTGTTAGTAAACCTTGTAATACTGTATACGTAACAGATACAACTAAGATAGCAGGTAATGTTTCTTTTACACCTTTTAAACCATCAATGATAAAGATAAGTAAAAATGGTATAAAGAAGTTAATAATTGCTAATGTTAATGTAGATGTTTGAGATACGCCCATTGCGTGAACGCCACCTGGTAAGTGTAGTGTATCTACAACACCTACTGGAATTCCTATAGCACCAAAAGCACCTGAAGCAGCATTTGCTACTAAACATAACATTGCAGCTTGTAAAGGTCTAAAACCTAATTGAGCAAGTAATAACGCACAAATTGCAATCGGTACACCAAAACCAGCTGCACCTTCTAAAAATGCATTAAATGAGAAACCAATGAGTAATAATTGTATACGTTGGTCTTGTGAAATACTTGTAATACTGTCTTGAATCGTATTAAATTGACCAGATTCTTGAGTGATTTTATAAAGTAATACTGCCATCATGACAATATAACCAATCGGAATAATACCTTGATAGAATCCTTCTACAACACCACCTGTTGCAATGCCAAGTGGTAATTTGAAGAACGGGATAGCAATAAGTAATGTAACAACTAACGTTGTGATAGCTGCATAGATACCTTTCATTTTAAAAACGGTTAAGTATAATAAGAATAGAATAATAGGTACTGCGGCTATTAAACTAGATAATACCAAATTATCAAATGGATTAAATGTTTGAACTAACATAATTCTGACTCTTCTTTCCTTTAGTTTGTATTAATGATCACTCTAGCGATATTGACAATTGAAGTTTGACCATACTTCTAATTGTTATATTGTTTATTAGTTTGTCGACAAGTTAATAATGCTAGATTTCACAAATTTATATCTTGTGAACTTTTTCACAATAAAAATATACCATCTTTCTACTTAAATGACAATACTATATAGTACTTTTTATAAAATTTTTGTTAAATTTTCAACAAAATAAAATCCCACTATTTTTCAACGAAAATTTCCAAACATTTCAATTATATAATGATGTAATTTTTGTAAATATGAATTTTTTTTAGTCACATGGTAAAATATATTTAAGAAATTTAAGAGTTAAAGGACAATGTATGATGATTAAACAAATAAATATTTCTAACATGCGCCATCTTGCATTACAATTAAACAAAGCCAAATCAGCTGGTTTTTCACATTTCATTCCTTATTCAAATGATATTAAAATCAATCATGATATGTTGGAAGCTATAGACTTAACACATAATTCAATAGCAGTAGATTATACTTTAAGTGGTTTATATTTAAATGACTGTCGTTATTTTGGTGAAGATATATTAACATTTTTATCATGGATGAAAAATATTAACCACTATCCTAATATTATTTTCAATATTGAACGTGCTTTATTACATTTATCTAAGTATAACATTAAATCTATTATGGATTTAGCCGTCATTTCTGTTTTAAAAGACGAAATTGATATAGACAATCACGTCGTTTTTAATTTCATCAATGAATGTCGCACTAGCCATGCTTTCTGGGCATCATTAGATACTTTTGATATTAAAAAAATAAATCATTTTGATTTGAACAAATTGGCATACATTCATGGTCACTCTATACCTTACAGTAAATTCAAATATCCTGGTAAAGAAGAAGAAATGCGATTTGTGGATAGTTGGCTTGTTACAACTAAGTTTAAATTACCAAAATGGCTATATAACAAAATGCAAAATCATGCATTAAACAAACATCGTAATCTAAGCTATGTATATGATAAAGATTCTTCAAAAGTAAAAAACCATGTTGTTTTTTTAGGTTTTGATTATGGTTATAGAGGCAATTCTAAGTATTTATTTAATTATTTTGTGAAGAGAAATCCTACCACGGAAGCTTATTTCATTACTAACGATAGACGTGGACCATACTTTTTACCTACTGATGCTGAGAATAATAAAGAACTTATTGAAACAGCAAAAATTGTAGTCATTGAAAGTTATATTCCTGATGAATTCAAACCAAATGGTACTGTTATTCAATTGTGGCATGGAACCCCAATTAAAAAATTATTCTTAGATAGTAAAGAACCAGATCAAAATAAAAATATTTATAATTACAAAGCACGAAAGTATAATAAATGGCTTAAACAAGATTATCTTTTAACAGATTCTGAATCAGCTGAGGGGTTATTTGAAACAGCCTTCCCTAATCAACATACTCAAATGATACCTTATGGTTATCCAAGAATTAGCTATTTACTACATTATCAGAATGATAAAAATCATCAGAAGAAAATTAAAGATGCAATAAATGTTGATCGAACAAAGCCAATTTTATTATATGCACCAACATGGCATGCGACAAAAAATCCAACTGAATTGATGTCGATTTCACCAGAATTATTAGAAGAATATCACGTCATTTTTAAAGGTCACATAGAGGATGACATGACACTTCCAGAAGGTGCAATTGAAGCACCAAATCATATTGAAACGCAAGATTTATTATTAATATCTGATGTCGTAATTACTGATTATTCTTCAATTATCTTTGATGCTTTAACTATTGGCAAAAAAATATGTCTCTATACACCAAATCATTCATCATATCAGCAAGAGCGTGGTGTTTATGATGATGTTATGGAAAGTTTATCTAAAGTTTGGTATACAGATGAAGATTTATTACACAATAACTTAATCCATCATACATTAACTGATATTTCAAATCATCAACTACTGAACCGTAATAACACCTCACTAAAAAGACTAACTCAACTTATGCGAGATATTATCAATAATAAATAAACAATATATATATAGCCTGGGACATAATTCAATGCCTCAGGCTACATATATATTGGCAGTAGTTGACTGAATTAAAAAACGCACTTGTAACAAGCTTTTTTAATTCTAGTCAACCTTACCAAGGGATGGGGCTCCGAACCCCAACTCCCCTATTTTATTAGACCAAGCTTTATTCGTTCTATAGCTAAACTTCTCTTTCCATTATTAAATCTATATCGACTACTTCACCTGTTATAAATTCATGCTGTCCTGTGACTTCAAAGCCGTGGTTCTTATAGAATGATAATGCTTGTTGATTATGTTCCCATACACCTAACCAAACTTTATTTTTATTTAGTTCTTTCGCTTTATCAAGAGCCAATTGAATAAACTTTTGTCCTCTTCCTCCACCTTGATAAGTCTTGTAGAAATAAATTCTTTGAATCTCCAAATAATCTTCACCTTTAGGCTCAGTTTGAGCATTACCGACATTAAGTTTTAAATACCCTGCAATTTGATCATTCACCTTGTAAAAATAATGAAATGAATTAGGATTATTTAATTCATTTAACAACACTTTTTCATTATAGGTTTCTTTGAAAAATTGATTAAAATCATCATCTGAATATTCTCCTTCAAACGTGTCATAAAACGTTGTCTCAGAAATTTGTCGTAAGTCACTCACATCCATATTTTCAATCATTGTTATATATTCACTCATCATTCCTACCTCCTAAAATACCGCTCATTATCCATTTTTTATTTTGTAACTTATTCCCTATTTACATGCCTCTATGCATTAAATTCGTTTTATTTATGAACAGAGCAAATTTCTATTGATAATATTTATCAATAAGTATAAAGTATAGATGATATTATTAACAATAATGAGTGAGGTTATCAATATGTTTGTATTAGGAATTACAGGACCGACAAGTTTAGTCGTTATTAGCATAATTGCATTAATTATTTTTGGACCTAAAAAATTACCACAATTTGGTCGAGCAATTGGTAGTACTTTGAAAGAATTTAAATCTGCAGCAGAAAATATAGATACAGATGAAAGTCATGATACTCCCAGTAAAGAGTCAAAACAACAACGAGAACACATTAAATAGTAATACACTTCTAGGACACTTTGATGAACTACGATCGCGTCTCGTCAAAGTGTTCATCGCTTTTATTGTTGCAACGATAATCGTATATGTATCATCACATTGGTGGATGAAACCATTTATACACTATATTAAACGTGCACATGTAACACTACATGCATTTTCATTTACTGAAATGATTCAGATTTACATTATGATTATCTTCTTTGTAGCGTTGTGTTTAATTATACCTATTATGTTTTACCAATTATGGGCTTTTATTGCACCTGGCCTCCATGTTAATGAACGGGGATTTATTATTAAATATAGCTTATGGTGTGCACTGTTATTTATAATTGGAGTAGCATTTGCGTTTTTTATAGGATTTCCATTAATTATAAATTTCTCTTTAACATTATCTGAAGTTTTAAGTATTGAGCCTGTTATTGGTTTTAAAGCCTATTTGCATGAGTTAATACGATGGTTGCTAATTTTTGGTGTTCTTTTTCAACTCCCAACATTATTTATGGGTCTAGCTAAATTTGACTTAATCAATGTTAATGAACTAAAACACTATCGTAAGTATATTTATTTTGGTTGTTTTGTAGTGGCGAGTATTATTGCCCCACCAGATATTACTTTGAATTTATTATTAACATTGCCTTTGATTATTTTATTTGAATTCAGTATGTTTATCGCAAGAATTTCACAACGATCATAATAACTAATAAACCTCGAGTACTTGTTATCCTCACAAGTCTCGAGGTTTTATTTTACTATTCATGATAATTAGTTTGGATTAGTATTCTTTTGTTTGTTTTGGCGATTTTTTAAAATGAAGAACACAATGAACACTATATATATTAATTGAGCTACTATTGACTCAATATTAGGATAAAATCCTATAAAACCAATTGTAGGTAAACCTTCAATACCATGTTGTGGAAGTGTGCCTAACAATTGTAGTTTTTGAACACTTACACCAAGCATTTTGAATGCCATAATAAAAATTAAAATTGAAAGTACTCTAAAGATGTAATAAATTGGAATAAGTTTCACTATAAATCTAAATAATAATGCGAAGATAATTAAAATTACAATCGCTAAAGCAATACCAATGACGAAGTCCATTGTTGTAATACTGCCTATCATACCCATGTAGAAAATAATCACTTCTACACCTTCACGTAAAACAGAAATCAATCCAATTGTACCTAACAATACTAGATTACCGTTACTAATAGCGTTTTGATACATATTTTGAATCATATCATTCCAACGTTTTGCACTTGATCGTCTATGCATCCAAATACCAACGATATACATTAGAACCACTGCAATTATTCCTAGTGTTGCTTCCATTCCCTCTCGTAGTAATCCATTATTGCCTAGCGTTTGTATGAATACAACTGCTAACGTAATACTTAGTATTAAGCCTAATATTGAACCACCGATAACACTAGCTGTACCTTTATTATCTTTAACATTACGTGTCATTGTAGTTAATGTCATAATGACCAACAATACCTCTAAACCTTCACGTAAAAAGATAATCATAACATCTACAAATGTATAACCGTCTTGACCAACAGTGTCTTTGATATCATTGTTAATGTCTTTTAATCCGTCTTTAACGCGATCTTTGTTACTCTGGTCTAGAATACTTTGATAATACGGTATTTTATCTTCAATTGTAGTATATAATGAACCGTTTTTTGTTTGAATTTTCCCTTCAACATATGGCCAAATTTGAACAAATTTAGATAATGCCGCATCAGTTTGATCTAAATTATTATCTTCTATCCCTTTAATCGCTTTATCTAACTCATCATTTAGTTGCGTTACTTTATATTTATCATTATCTGAGCTGGATTGTTTTTGATCGACCGTATCAATACTTGATTTGAAGGTTGTCCAGGCATTGTCAACTTTCTTAGTATCTAAAGGTTCTTTTTGGATAGCAACACGTAGTTGCATTAAGTTCACTTCAATTTGTCCATATTTACCTTCATCATAATTTCTTATGGCTGTTTCATGAGTCGTCCAAATTTGATTTAAACTATTGTTAATAGATTGTAGCTCTGACTCATTTTTACTTTTGATTGCTTTTTTAATAGGATCATCTTTTGCAGCAACTTGTTGCTTCAATGTTTTAATTTCACCACTGATATCTTTGGTAGAAACTGCATCTTCATAAGCGATTAATGATTTAGTTAATTGTGATAATTTATCAGCTTTAGCATTCATTGAAGAGGCTTTATCTACCGCTTCAAGTTTTGACTTTACGTCTTTACCTTCTTTGTTATCTTTAATGTTTAAAGATTTTACTTTTTCTTTAATATCAGCAAGTGCACTTTGTTTTTCTTTATTACTTTTATCTTTATCTTCTATAGTTGATTTTGCATCAGTTATCGCTACATACACATCACTTATTTTGCTATCATCTGCAGCATTTACTTGATGTGCTGGGACAATTCTAATAACCGTGAGAATAAGGACTAGCGCAACGACTAATTTAGTTAAATAAGGTTTCACCGATATAGCCTCCCTTTTTTACACCTGGTAACACAAGGAAGGATGCAGAACCTCGATGCGTAATATATTCATTTAACTTATCACTGTGTCCTAAATTGTTTTGAATATCAATAAATTGTTGAGTTGATTTTTGGAAACAAATAAACATTAATCCTGTTTCCAACGCCCCTGTTTTGGCATTTGTTCCATCATTATAGTTATATGCACGTCGTTTGATTGATGTTTTCACTTCACGTGCTAGACGCGCATGCGCATTTGGATCGATAACATATTGACCACTGCTATCTTTAGCGTCTAAATCTATATTGTCGAATTCTTTTTTACCGGTTAATGGTGCTCCGGATGCTCGTTTACGTCCGAAAGTAGCTTCTTGCTCTTCTAATGATGTACGGTCCCATGTTTCTATATGAATTTGAATGCGTCGAATAATGCAATACGTTCCATTTTTAGCCCAACCGTCGTCAATGAATACATACTTTTTAAGCTCGTCATTTTTACGAGGATTAACTGTACCATCTTTAAATGCCATTAAATTTCTAGGTGTTTCTTCTAGTTTGCCAGAGACAAAACCATTTTGTGACCATTTCATTTTAACAACATCTCTAAATGGTCGAATTAAGTTGTGAATCGCATGGAATGTTACTTGTGGATCATTTGAACACGCTTGAATCATGATATCTCCATCACTGTATTCATCATCTATTTGGTCATTAGGAAAATGTGGTAAATCTTTAAATCCAGATGGGATTTTTGATGACATACCAATCTTTTTCAAAAATGATTTACTAATACCGTATGTCAATGTTAATTTACTAGCACCTAATCCAATTGATTCTCCAGTATCCACAGGGGGTAATAATACATTTTGACTATCTTTTTCAGCAGGTGCACCATCAGTCATATTGACTGACATTTGCGTCCACTTCTTAAACATGTCTTTAATCGCTTGTTTATCTTTAGTCTTTAACTCTAATGCAACGAAGTTACAATTTTTTTGTGTCGGTGTTGTAATACCTGCTTGTACACGTCCATAAAATTCAAATGCATCTTTATCTTCATTCTCAGGTGTATCGAACATCGATTTAAATGAAAAAATACTGCCTGCCCCACTAGCACCGATAACCACACCAGCGCCACCTATTCCTAACATTTTTAGAAAAGAGCGACGAGATACTTGGTCACTTTGATTATGATCTACTTTACTCATTCTGTAACCACAGCCATTTTACTTAGAGGTTCACCAAGTGAATTTACAGCATCTGATAGAGCTTTTCTATCTTCTTTAGTAACTGCACTATAATCTTTGAAGCCGTCACCGTCTTTATACTTGTCTAATAGTTGGTTAACTTTATCAAAGTTCTTTTGAATATCAGCACTTAATTTTTTATCTTTTTTATTTAACTCAGGTTTAAACAATTCGTAGATTTTTTGTGCACCTTCGATATTAGCTTTAAAATCGTATAAGTCTGTATGTGAGTAAATCTCTTCTTCACCTGTAATTTTTGAAGTTGAAACTTCATTTAATAAATCAACTGATCCTTGTAACATTAATTTAGGAGTAATATCTAAAGTATCTGCTTTCGCATCTAATTCTTTAGCATCTTTTAATAATTGATCAGCATCTTTTTTAGTTGTTTCATCTATTTTATTATCT
Organism: Staphylococcus sp. AtHG25; assembly: GCF_003217445.1. Taxonomy (NCBI): domain Bacteria; kingdom Bacillati; phylum Bacillota; class Bacilli; order Caryophanales; family Staphylococcaceae; genus Staphylococcus; species Staphylococcus sp. AtHG25. Next base: position 164,451 of record NZ_QJSN01000003.1, read on the forward strand.
TGATAAAGTGATTTCTCAATCTTATGATAACCTGTCCATTGATCTTCTTTTTTCTCTTCTTTCATATCTGCTAAACGAGCATCAATCTTAGGATCTAAATCACCAAAAGCTTCCGCAACAGGTTCTGATCTTTCATAATACATACGTACTTTAGGATATAATTCTTTCGCTTTATCCATATCATCTGCTTTTATAGCTGCAACAAATTTTTCAGTTCCATCCAAGAATTTATCAAGTTGACCATCTGTATACTTTTCATATTCTTTAGTTGCTTTTTGTAATGTTGCTTTGTTATCCCCTTTACTACTCTGCGATTGCTTATCTTTATTACTATTATCGTCACTATGACTATTGTTGCCACAAGCCGCTAAAAATAAAGAAGATGCTAATAAAATAGTTGGTAATTTTTTCATTATGTATTCACCTCAATATAGTTTAGAAGATTATCATTTGAAGATGAATCGTGTAATTATGTATACATCATATTTAACACCAACTTAATATCGTTGTTATGTCGTCTTTTATATTCATATAAACACTTTTATTTTTTCAATTGATAATCATTATCAAATTTATTATAGGTTTAGCCCAATAAAGTGTCAATAACAATTCAAATACATTTTTAAATAAAAATTTTTTTATTTTTTGAAGCCAAGAGACTTTTAATTTACCTTATATTTATAAGGCTTTAAAGCATACAATTGGTTTATTAAGGGTATAAAATAAGCACTAATACAATATATAAAGGAGTCACGTAATATGAGTAATCAATTTAAAGCTTTTTTAGTGGATAAAAACAACGATGGAAGCGTTAATAGTGACTTTTCTCAGTTAACAACTGATGATTTACCTGAAGGTGAAGTCTTAATCAAAGTTCATTATTCAGGTATTAATTATAAAGACGCATTAGCTACAACGGATAATAATCAAATCCTTAAATCTTATCCTATGGTTCCTGGTATAGATTTAGCTGGTACCGTTGTTGAATCAGAAGACCCAACAATTAATGAAGGTGAAGAAGTCATTGTAACAAGCTATGATATGGGTGTAAGTCATTATGGAGGATTTAGTGAATACGCACGTGTAAATTCCGATTGGGTAGTTAAATTGCCTGATAATATGACTTTAGAAGAAGCTATGATTTATGGTACAGCAGGCTATACTGCCGGTTTAGCTATTGAAAAATTGGAAAAAGCTGGTTTCATGACACTGGAGGGCGGCAAGGTACTTGTACGTGGCGCATCTGGTGGTATAGGCGCATTGGCAGTGCTTATGCTTTCTAATTTAGGATATAAAGTAGTTGCTAGTACAGGAAACAAACATGCGGGTGACAAACTAGAAGCTTTAGGGGCGAATGAAATTATTGATCGTATTACAGATAATGATGAAAAGCCATTAGGTTCAAGAACTTGGCAAGCTGCCATTGACCCTATTGGAGGAAATGGAACACCTTTTGTCACTAATCGTATAGATAATAATGGTGGTGTCGCACTAATTGGCTTAACAGGTGGTGTTTCTTTTGATACAACTGTCTATCCATTTATTTTAAGAGGCGTAAGTCTAGTTGGTATAGATTCTGTATTCACACCAATGAAATTACGTGAACGTGTTTGGAGACGTTTAGCAACTGACTTAAAATCTGACAAACTTCATGATATTAAAAAAGTCATTTCATTTTCAGAATTACCAGATGCGATTTCAACTGTTTTAAACCACGATAATTTCGGTCGTATTATTATTGATTTTGATGCATAGTTAAATCGAAAAAAACACTAGGACAATCCAGTCTCAATATCATAGAATGAAACGATATAAAAACACGTTCTTCTATGATTTCGATTTGTCCTAGTGGTTTTTATAATTAAAACACGATATACATGCCATCTGATTTTGGCTCAGTAGTCTTGAATCCAAATTTTTCGTACAGCTTGTCAGCTGGATAGTCTGCTATCAAACTAACATAAGTTCCCTTTTCAGCTACGGAATTAATATATGCCATTATTTTTTCCAAAATAAGCCTACCATAGCCTTGTCCTTGATAATCTGGATCAACGGCTATATCTACAATTTGAAATGTCGTTCCACCATCACCTATAACTCTGCCCATTCCAATCAATTGTTGATTTTCATAAATCGTAATATTGAAACAGCCATTTGGTAAACCGTTTCGAGCTGCAGTTTCTGATTTAGGGCTCATTCCTGCTTTAACTCTTAAGTCACAATACGCTTGAGCCTCTGGTGGCTCATTAGAATATCTAATCATTATTTTCTATCCCCTTAATATAATCTTATAAATATTGATTAATAACTTTTTTATTTGATTCTTTGAATACATCATTGTGACTTGAAACATATCCTTCTTTGTATGCATCAGGATCAATGTAAGTTTTAGCTAAGTTTGCTGCATTTCCAGCATCACTAAACGCGCTAGCAATGAGGTGTACTTTAGCATCATGATGTACGATATCCCCACAAGCAAAGATGCCAGGAATATTTGTTGTCGTGTTGCCAAAACCTTTAACACGATATTCATCGTATAAATCAAGTTTAGATGTACAGTCTTTAAGTAGTGGATTCTCATGATCAAAACCATGACTAACAACAACATCATCAAACGCTTGTGTCGTAACTTCTCCAGTCTCAATATTTTCAAGTTTTACTTCTTTAATACATTCACATTTATTGTCACCTATTAACTCTTTAATTTGTGTTTTAGGCAACAGGTTCACATTTAACGCTTTAAGTACACTTATCATTGCTTCATAGCCTTTAATGTCTGATTTTCTATAAACAAGTGTAATCGAATTTGCAATATTAGCTAAATCTCTTGCCCAATCTAAAGCAGTGTTACCCCCACCAGAAATTAGAATATCTTTTCCCTTAAATTTTGAGAAAGATTGCACAACATAATGTAAATTTGTTAAACGATAACGCTCTGCATCTTTAATTTGAAGAGGCTTAGGATTAATAATCCCTCCGCCGACAGCAAATATTACAGCTTTTGAGTCATAAATTTTTCCGCTATCTGTTTCTACTTCAAAGTGTCTTTCTTCTATTTTGCGTATATCTGTTACACGTTCGTTCAAATTAACTTTAGGGTTAAAATGTAAGCCTTGGTTAATCATATCTTTAATGATTTCATTGCAAGGTTTAGGCGCTACACCACCAATATCCCAAATAATCTTTTCTGGATAGATTTGCATCTTTCCACCTAATTTATCTTGTACGTCAATGATTCGCACAGACATTCCTCGTAAACCAGCATAGAAACTCGCAAATAATCCAGCAGGTCCACCACCAATAATAGTTACATCTTGCATTGTAAATCCTCCCAAGATTATGTCCCGTTTCGAATGATAATTATTATCATTATTTTGCCTTAATTATACTATATGTGCATATATTATTGAAGAAAATCATATTTTAATTGCAATTCTACTTTTATTAGCTAAAAAAAGACTTTTCATCAATAACACGATTGTGCTATTAAAAATGAAAAGTCTCACTTCAAATCAATTAATCTCTTGGTTCTTTGAGTGCTGCTTGTCGAATTAAGAAAAATAACAATAATAATCCTGCTAGCATTCCTGTATGACCAATACCTGCAAATCCAGCAAATGCTTCTGGAGAAAAACTTTTTCCTAATACTTGGAACGTTCCTTTCGTTACCATCATACCAATGGTTGCTATAACACTAATGTTATAAACGATGAAGAACCAGTTAAATAAATAGTAACTACTTAATTTAAATACTTTTTCTAATGGTATCAGTATTAAAAACATAAACATACCTAAAATAAGTGTATGCGTATGTACAATAGATAATTGTGTATCACCCGTAAAATGATGTGCTTTTGTCAATTCTCTATAATAGAATCCGCTGAAAAGTCCCAAGATCATATAGACCAAAAATGCATATAGTAATCGTCGCATAAACAATGCCTCCCTCACATTATTATTATAATTTATTATCATCAACTTTACAGTGACAATATTTGTAATATTGAGTCACTTGTTAATAAATAGAATTATGAGAGTGAGGTACTTTAACTGAGTCAAACTTAATATACAATTCAACTCAGTTAAATAAGTTATGCCTATTTACAAAGAGACTTGGTCCTAGCCTCACTCGTAATATTATTTATTTCTTGAATGTTTAAATAATGCGACTAATGATAATATAATTGCGATGATTGATACGATCCATAAAGCAATTGAACCGCTTGAAGAAGTTTGTTCACTAGCAGTATCTTTTGATTTTTCATCTTTTACATCTACTGCATTAGCATTCTTTTTAACTTCTAACGTAGGCGCTGGGTGTTCGCTATTTTCTTTTCCAGTCCATTTAACTTTATCATCGTTATCATAGGTTTGAATTGCTTTAAATGCATACTTGCCTTCATCTTTAGGGCTGGCTACAACAATTGGAAAATCCATAAATTCATCTGGCCCAATGCCTTTACCTTTAGCAGTCCAAATAATTTTAGTAATGTTACCTTTTTTATCTTTATCTAATTTATACTTATAGCCCTCTACTGGTTGTATATTAACAACTTGAACTTCTTTTGGAACTTCTAATTCTACTTTTTCAGTATGATCTTTTTGTTCTACAGGAACCCTAACATCTACTTTTTCATAAGATTCTGGGTCAACTGCTTTTGGGTTTAAAGTAACATGCGCATCTGCTACTTTAAAGAAACTTAATGTAAAAAAGAGTATGAAACTTGTAGCTAATAATTTTTTTATCATCTTTTTTCTCCTTCTATGGAATACTGATTTGGCTCATAATTACTCCGACTAAAATAAGTAATATACCAATTAAAACTTCTATAATTAATGAAGATTTATTTACTCTATTACGTTTATTGAGTGCACGTGTTGTTTGCAATAATCCCAATAACATCATTATTAAAGTACCAAAAACTTTAAATAGTAAGAATACCGTCCAAGTTTGCATATTTGTCCAAATTGACAAAATCTTCGTTTGATCAATAGACATTAATACACCTGAAATAATGATTATTGCTACCGCAGCAGCATTAACTTTTAATAATATTTCTCGCAATAAATCTACGGCATCTTTTTTACGTGTAAATACTGAAATCAATAAATAGCTTAATGCACCTAACCATAAACTAATACCTATTAAATGTAGTGTTCTTAGTATGATAGACCATAATGGTACGCTTTGTGACCATGCATGTCCTGACATACTTATAGCTAGAATCATTGCAATAGATACAATCCAGTACCATGATTTCTCCATGTTTCTTAAGACGAATAAACCACTTAAAACAATTAAAGCAATGGCACTTAATATGTAAGGGAATTGTGTTATTGCACTAGGCTCAAGGGATAATATTGCATCTAATATATCCGAAGACAATGTCATCAAATAAAGTACAAGTGACATCAAGTATGCCATCATCATTATTAAAGACACTGCAATATGTCTAGGAAATACATCGAATGTAGATAGGTTATTACGTCGTGCAATACCATTTAACCAATATAGACCTACAAGAATAATCGTTGCACCTTCAGCTATGTATCTGAATAATCCAAACCAGAAATTAGGTATTTCGTAAAATGCTGGAGATGTATCAACACCGTTAGCTGTCTTCTTACCTACTGAGAACTCAAAACGATCACTAATCTCATGACCGTCAGCAGATACTGTATGCCATTCTAATTGCTGTGTCCCTTGTTGAACTTTATCAGTAGGAAATGTAAGTGTCTTAGAATGTCCGGTTGTTGTAGGATTTATATCCCCTACTTTATTCCCTTTATCATTATATATTGTGATGCCTGAGTATTCAGCGTTAACAGGTTCATTAAATGTTAACTCTATCGTATCAGGCGCTTTCGATATAACCCCATTTTGTGTTGGTGTAGTTTTTTCCAAAGTTGCATGCGCAGATGCGACATTATGAAGTATCGGAATTAACAATAATAAAAACATCATTATCAATGCCAAAGCTACTTTAAAACTTCGCTGTAAATTCACCATTGACGTCCTCCCATAAAATTTTGCTCATTTACTTATGATAAAATAATGCGTGCTATTTAACAATAATTATTCTAATTTGCCACTTTTTATCCAAAAATAAAAGCTAGACTGAAATCGATATCATTTCATCCCCTCGCTTATCCAATTTATAAAATTATAGATTATAAACAACTTATTGTTAGTACTATTGACGGTTTCAATTCATTTAGCCAGTAGTTTTTCGGGCTAAAGCCACTATCCTATGTTATTCGCTTCAATTAAAGTTGCTTTATCAACTGTTAATCGATTTCTTAATGAATACACAATAAACATAGCTAAAAATGCACATACTGTTTCAGCTATTAATAATGACCAAATGACACCACCTAAGCCAAATAAACTATTTAAGACAAATAAAACTGGAATAATAACTGTTCCTTATGCGATTGCCATTATTATAGCCCCACGACCCTGTCCAGTAGCTTGCAGCATGCCAGTAAATAAAAATCCAATGCCATTTAGAAGTAATGATGTCATAGTCACTTTTAAAATAAATGTAGCTAGAATAACAATTTGAGGATCAGTACTAAATAATTGAACAATTGAATGTCCGGCTACAAGAACGACAGTCATGCAAACTGTAAATATAACAGCAATAGACACGATGACCACTTTAATGGTATCTTTCATTTTTGTTTTATTAGATACGAAATTATATGCAATTAGAGGTACAACACCTTCTGAATGTCCCATTATGATTAGTTCTGGGAATTGAACAAGTCTAAATGAGATGCCGTAACTTGCTATCGCATAGTTACCATATGTTGCTAAGAATAAATTAACGACTAAACCAGTTACTCCCATTAGAACTACCATCAAGAAGGCTGGAATTTCACCAGATTCAACTTTTTCCTTCATTTCTGCTTTTTTACTATCCATTACTACTTTTTGCGTTTTACTCATTGCATTTTTTGAAAAGTCTTTGTTAAAAATAGATACCCCATAGTATTTTTCATCTTTAAGACCTTTTTTAATATCTGATTCTTTATCAACTTTAACCCACTTAACAGTATCAGAATCACTATCCATTAATTTATCTTCAATTTTTTCCCGATATTTACTTTATTACCTTGAATGTCTACACCTTTATCATTGTTTACAACGGCTATTGGTAATTTTTTTGATTTTGGATTAAACGCTGGATAAAAAGCCAAAGAGAATATAACTAATAATAATATCGCTGCAATAGGTGCAAGCCATAATAGTTTGCTTTTAAAAATATTCATGAAATCTAACCTCCTAAAATTTATTGAACAATGTGTTAAATATTTAATACCTTGTAAATTATAATGAGATAGTCAAAAATAAACAATAATCAATTATTCAAATACCGTACGTTATTGAACAGATTGTAAATTTTTGTCTATTTACTATTAGGAGGTCGATATTTAATGAAGGAAGACAGGAGAATAAGAAAGACAAAATCAGCTATTAAACGTGCATTTACAGACCTTTTAAAAAAGAAAGACCTCGACAAAATCACTGTTCAAGATATTTCAAATCAAGCAGATATTAATCGTGGTACATTTTATTTACATTATAAAGATAAATACATGTTATTAACTGATATGGAAGATGAATGCATTTCACAAATTTGGCCATCAACTCAATTTAATCAACTCGACACTAGTACACCAGAAAATACAGCTGATGATTTTATTAATAATATTTTGACCAAAGTATTACAACATATCTCCGATAATATGGACTTTTACCATACGATTCTTCAATTAGAACGTAAAAGTAGACTTGAAGAAAAAATTCATTCCTTAATGAAAGAAAATATGCAAAAATATATTAGTATTGACCATGAGATAGATGGTATACCTGAAATGTATTTTCATAGTTATGTTTCAGGTGCTACTATTTCAATCATCAAATATTGGGTACAAGACGATAGTCGTATTTCTGTAAATGATTTAACAAAGTATATTTTTAATATTATTTATAACGGCCAATTACGTATTATGATTCAAAATCATTATGAACGTACCCAATCCAACTGAGACTAAATGAATATGAAAGGAATCATTAACCATGCTAACTGCATATAAACATTCAACTAACAATGACATCGTTGAAACAACTCTAGATCACTCTGCATCATGGATTAATGTTGTAGAACCTGAAAGAGAAGAAATTGAACAATTAATTGAAACATATAATTTGCCCGAGGATTTTATTCGAGATCCATTAGATGCTGATGAAAGCGCACGTATTGAATATGATGACGATACAGGCTATTCCCTTATCATTATCGACTTACCTATTGTAAGTTCTACGCACCGTCGCGTCTTATCTTTCGTTACAATCCCATTAGGAATTGTTATCGGAAAAGGACTTATTTTGACAATCTGTGATGCTGAAAATGAATTCTTAGAGAATTATGCACGACAAGATGATGTTAATTTAAATTTTCATAGTCGCTTTGCGCTAGATATTTTATTAACTATTTCAAACCACTACAACAGAAATTTAAGACTTTTAAATAAATCACGAATCCGCATTGAACGTGAACTAAAAAATAATATTACCAATAAACAGCTATACAAATTAATGGAAGTTGAAAAAAGTTTGGTATACTTTCTAGCTGCTTTAAAAGGAAATGATACAATTATTAAAAAATTATTCCGTTTACCTGCCATAAAACGCTTTGAAGAAGATGAAGATTTATTAGAAGATTTAGTGATTGAAAACAACCAAGCGATTGAAACGACAGAATTATATACTGGCATTTTAGAGAGTATTACGACTTCGTATTCTTCATTGTTATCTAATGAAATGAATAATATTATGAAGACACTTACATTATTTACAGTATTACTCACATTACCAACACTTGTGTTTAGTTTCTTCGGTATGAACGTTCCGCTTCCACTCGATGAGAAAAGTTATTCATCATGGCTCTTCATCGTAGGAATTTCACTCGTTCTCGTGACTATAGTAAGTATCTTCTTATGGAGAAAACAAAAATTATAATTATAATAGATACAAAAAAGCCTGGGACATAATCAATGACTCAGGCTAAAAATATATATTGGCAGTTGTTGACTGATTTAAAAATGCACTTCTAACAAACTTTTTTATTTTAGTCAACCTTGCCGAGGGGCGGGACCCCCAACAAAGAGAATTTCCTAAAGAAATTCTACAAGCTAAGCAAGCTGGGGTTCGGGGCCCCAGCAAAGAGAATTTCCTAAAGAAATTCTACAAGCTAAGCAAGTTGGGGTTCGGGGCCCCAGCAAAGAGAATTTCCTAAAGAAATTCTACAAGCTAAGCAAGTTGGGGTTCGGGGCCCCAGCAAAGAGAATTTCCTAAAGAAATTCTACAAGCTAAGCAAGTTGGGGTTCGGGGCCCCAGCAAAGAGAATTTCCTAAAGAAATTCTACAAGCTAAGCAAGTTGGGGTTCGGGGCCCCAGCAAAGAGAATTTCCTAAAGAAATTCTACAAGCTAAGCAAGTTGGGGTTCGGGGCCCCAGCAAAGAGAATTTCATTAAGAAATTCTACAAGCTAAGCAAGCTGGGGATAAAACGAAATGAATTTTGGAAAATATTATTTCTGTTCCACCCCTTATTTTTGTTTATTCAGCTGCTGCTTGATAAGCTTTGCGTCGAGATAAGACTAAAGTAATAGCTACAGAGACAATAAAAGCAATGAGCATGCCAATAAAGTAATGCAACCACCCAGCATGCGCTGGATTAATAGAAATAAAGCCTGGTAGGCCAGCTGTACCTAAAGCGATGGCTTTAACTTTAAAGAATGAGATATAAGCTGATCCAATAGCCGATCCAATGATTGCACCTATAAATGGATATCTTAACTTAAGATTTACACCAAACATTGCTGGTTCTGTAATACCTAATAGCGCTGATACACCAGCTGCAGATGCAACACCTTTTAATTTTTTGTTATTTTTAATAATGATAAATGCTGCTAATGCTGCACCACCTTGTGCTACGTTAGACATTGTTGCAATTGGGAAGATAAATGAACCTCCCGTTTTTGCTTGATCAGCGATTAATGTTGTTTCAACAGCGATAAAGCTATGGTGCATACCTGTTATAACAATTGGCGCATAGAATAAACCGAAGATAAACCCACCAATTGCACCACCAAATTCATATAACCATGTTAATCCGTCTGATAACCAATAACCAAGCTGTCTTGTTAATGGTCCTACAAATAAAAATGTTAGAAATGCCGTAACTAAAATAGATAATAATGGTGTTAATAAATTATCTAATACAGTTGGTATAACCTTACGTAACCACTTTTCAATAGTTGCTAAAATATATGCTGCCACCAACATTGGTAACACCTGTCCTTGATAACCCACTTGATTAATATGTAAACCAAATAAGTCCCAATGTGGAATTGCTTTACCCGCTTCTACAGCCTTAGGAAAATCGTATGCGCTCATTAATGATGGATGTACTAAAATCATTCCTAAAGCTGCACCTAAGAATGGATTACCTCCAAATCGTTTCGAAGCACTAAATCCAATTAATATTGGTAATAACGTAAATGGTGCATTTGCAAAGATGTTAATCATATCTGCTAATCCAGCAAACTGACTATGAACATCTATTAAAGACTTATTATCATAAAAGAGATCTGGCGCAGTTAGAATATTATTAATTCCCATTAATAACCCACCAGCAACAATGGCTGGAATAATAGGAACAAATATATCTGATAGCATCTTAACGAATCGTTGTAATGGATTCATGTTTCGAGCAGATTTATCTTTAACATCCGCTGTTGTAGAAGCCTCTTTCCCTGTTATTTTTTCAAGTTCATTAAATACTTTATTGACTGTACCTGAACCAATAATGATTTGATATTGACCGCCAGTTGAAAATGTACCTTTAACAACATCCATCTTCGATAAAGTGTCCTCATCTACTTTACTTTCATCATTAAGTACGAGTCTCAATCTTGTGGCGCAATGGGCCATTGCCTCTAAATTATCTTCCCCACCTATAGCTTCAAGAATTTCTTCAGCCGACTTTTTATAGTTCATTAAATTTCCCTCCTATTGAATGGAACCGGTTCTATTCATTAATTTTATTGTAATCGGTTCCAAAAAATAACGCAATAACCTTTTTTATCTTCACCAATTATTCATATTTTAGATTTGTAATCTAAGTTTCTGGGAAAAACATATTAAAACTTATAAAATAAGTGAGCGAGGCGGTATTTGATGAAAGAACGTGGCTATATTGAAAAGTTATGGAGAGAAGAAAAGTATAATGTCTTGTACCATAGTCAGCAGCATTATAATTATATTCGTGAATTGCTTAAGCAATCTCCAACTTTAAATGAAGTTCAACTCGCTATCAATGAAGCATTCCAAACGACTCCATCCAATGGTTCAATAATCAATGCATACGATCATATGTGGGGATACTTTAAACACAAAGCTAATGAAATTGAAAAAAACAAATCAGCTCAATTAAAAACTGATTTCAAACAAGATAAAGTTCAAAGTAAAGAATTGCTGATTTTTATAAAATACTTAGCCGACAAATATGAAGTATATTACCTTCAAAAAAGTACCCTGCTTAATTTCCAATGAGAATACTTAAGGTATGAAAATTTTATTGGCACGGAAAGAAGTAGCACCTACTATGTTTGAATTAAGTACTTATAATAATAAAAATGCTACTGCTATTCGCTAAATTTATAAAACAAAAAAGTTGAGACAACGTATGTGTTGTCCCAACTTTTTTAAAATTAATTCTGTTTTTCTGTAAAATATTATTCTTGATGTTACGCCTATAATAAAATCAGTATATTAAAGGATGGTAGATATTAAAACTGTTACTTATACATCAGTGATTTAGTAATTGGGGGAGTTAGGTTCCTTAGTAATATACATTAGCTTGCTACTGCTAATACCACTGTTAATAATACGCATACATATTCTTATTCTAAGTTGAATGGCAAATCTTAGGTGTGGTGTCTGACTATTATTTAATTTATTAATTCTCACTCTCTCTAGTTGTTTAATTCATGATGAAGATGAGTTGAATTTCTATATCACGCACAAAATAATTTACTTTACTTGTGTAAGATGGAAAATTCTTGTTGTCTTGTCTAATCATTGATATAGAATTTAATCATTTTAATATGTTGTTGGTACTTGTATCATTAACTTTAATATGTTGGCAGAATTTGAACTCAATGATTTAATTATAGCTTTTCTTGTTGTGGAAATACTTTATGTTGTTATTTCATGTTGTTGATACAGAACTAATGAATGTAAGATTTCGAATCATCAATTAAATTAATAAAAATGATGTTTAATCAATTCTGTTTCGAAATCTATATTTATTATGCATCAAATTAAGTTGTCCCACGCTATTAAAACTTTCCAAATCAGTCACACTATATTTTCAATTTTTCATTTAAGTTGCTTCTTTGAGAAAATTTTTATCGCTTTCACAAAATAATCGCAAAATTTTTTTATTTTTAGTTATTAATTTTTTCTTACTTTTAATTTATAATAGCTTTTATTATTCACAATTCAATTGAACAGTAATATTTAGCCAATAAATATAAAAGCTAGGAGAACAACATACATGAGTAATTCCCTTCTATTACATGAACATTTAACAACTGCCCCATCGCGTAATATAAATTATATTATTATATATTTCTCTTTAACAAATGAATTAACGATTACTATTAATGGTGAAAAGAATGATATTCAAAACCATATTGCTATAGTCAATCAAGGTGATTTATTTAATATCGATCATGCTAAAGATTTAATTGAGTTAAAAATTCCAATAGCTTACTTCTATATAGAAGATAATGATTTCTTTAATTGTTTCTTTGACCGTTATTTATTGCAGTCGAATCATTTTATTAAATCTCAAATTTTGCAATGTCTTTCTAACTTTGCAAGTAATGAAGAACAAGATAGTGAAACAGTATCTAAAATTATAAGAACGTTATATAAAGAAGCCGTAGTTAGAAACACAACATTATATGTACCGACTATGTCTATTGATAATCAGTTACTGTCTAATATTGTCATGTTTATTAACAATAACATTACATCTAATCTATCTTTGTTAGATATTGCACAACATGCACTTATTTCAGAATCATATTGTTCTAATTTGTTTGCTCGCATATTAAATGTAAATTTTAAAGATTATTATACCAGTCTAAAAGTTAATCACTCTGTACAATTACTAATGACAACGAATCACTCTATAACAACGATTTCCGAATTATCAGGTTTTAGTAGTCACACCAATTTTACTAATCAATTTAAAAAACATTTGGAAGCGAGCCCTAAGCAATTTCGTACGATGCTAAATCAATTAGAACCTCTGCCCTCTATTTTAATAAGAAGTTCAGTTAGTCAATCTTTTTTAAATTTAATTTCACAATTTGAGTTTACGAATCATTTGACCACGGAAACCACACAAATTCATATTGCTAATTACGATCCTAAAGATCAGACGCAATTTTCAACGGCTTTTATAGATTTTCAAAACATAAATGAATTATTTCAATTTGTGTTTAATGATTATTTTGATATTGATTTATCCTATTTACCTAGACCAGCAATTTTAATTAATGATGTGAGTGACATGGTAGGTCGTCACACAAATTTAAATTTATTAAATCGTTGCTTTGAGAAATTATTTGAAAAAAATATTAGATTAGCTGTCACTATTAAAAATAATCAAGAATTTAAAATGATATACCAACTAATCATGATATTCTTACAAAATAATAGAGATTATAAATGGAATAAAAAATTAGTGAAATTTATGCTTGTATTTGATACTGAAACAATGTCCATTCATGATATCCACCTTGCACACCTTAAACTCAAGAATAAAAACCGTGCTATCAAATTTAGTTTAATGGTTGATGGTTTGTTAAAACAACTGGGTTCATTACAAGAAACATATGATATTATGCATCGTATGAACTTTGATTTTTACTTTGTTGATATTGAAAATATTGATACCAAGAATGTGCTTATTGATATACAACGTGGCTTTACTCACTCATCGACGCACTTTGAAAATTATTTGCGTTTTATAGAGGGATCTAATATACCTTCAACTCAGTTTATTTATAGCAACCTATCATCAAAATGTTTCAAATACACTAATAATGGTACACAATCACTTCAATTGTCAGATCTCGTATGTCATCTATATCAGTTAATGAGACACGGTGGTGGCGTGTGCTATAAATTAATAGAAACAGATCCAATGTATATCTCACTCTTTAATAATCATGGTAGTTTATTACCTATCATGCATTTATATCGATTTGTTTCTACATTTAGTAATGAGTCATTTCAAATATCAAATAATTATTTAATGTGTTATAAAGATGGGAATTATCATGTGATACTTTTCAATAAAATCAATGACCGTTATTTATCTGATAGCCAACAACACTATATCTTTGAAAATGACTTTAAAGAAAACACCCTATTTATTGTAAATACATTAAATAATGAACATGGCTCAATACAACATTTAATTCCACAATATAAGCGTGATGTTTACATTGAAAAAGATATCATTCAACAATTAGATAGATGTAATCATCCAAAGACTGAACTATTGATTCAAGAAAATGATTATGCCGCATTTCAAATAACGCTAAAACATGATGAAGTGAAATATATTTGTATTAAACCTTCTTAGTATACCTTTGATGTAAGTTTAAAAAACATTATTTAGGCTAAAATTAGTGTAAGGAGATGATAACTTTGGATAAACAACAAGTGATTCAATCAATTGAAAAAGTCTTAGATACTTCAAAAGTCGGCGTCTTATCAACAGCATATAATAATCAACCAAATAGTCGTTATATGGTATTTTATAATGATGAATTAACTTTATATACGAAGACAAGTAATGAGAGCACTAAAGTTGAAGAAATTAAAAATAATCCTCATGCATATATTTTATTAGGTTACAATGAAACAACAAATAATAGCTTTGTTGAAATTGAAGCAAATATAGAAATTGTTGAAGATCAAAAAGTAATTGACTGGCTATGGGAAACGCAAGATAAAACATTCTTTAATTCAAAAGAAGATCCAAATCTATGTGTGCTCAAAGTCGTACCTAAAACCATCAAGTTAATGAATGATGATGACATCGATACACCTGTAACGATTACTGTATAGAATTTAAATAACTGTTTATAATAAAGAGTTTAGGACTGAGTTAATCAAGTTCTGAACTCTCTTTTTTTGATTAATTGGTTAACACCTTTGATGTAGTTTATGTCATTAAATTATAATTCAATTTAATACAGATTATTATTTTATTGCAATTTAATAGTATTTTATGTATAAAAGAGATAGAACTTTTTAAAGGAGTCTATAAAATGAAGAATAAAAAGGGTTTAGGCATCGGTATTGCACTTATTGCTATCATGTTAATTGTATGCATCGTTCTTGTTGTCATGATGATGACAGGTGGTCAAAAAGAAACGTATTATGGCTATATGAAAAACGACCATACAATTGATAAGATGGTAAATGAACAGACTGAAAAAATTGAAAAAAATGTTGAATTGCCTCCTAGCAATGCTAATGTTAAGAAAGGCGACTTCGTTTTTTTAGTCAAAGAAAAAGGATCAGATAAATTTTCAAGAGTATCTAAAGTAGATCACGATGACGTACCACATGGTTTAATGATGAAAATTCATGAAATGCATGATATGAAAGGTATGTAAATTACAATAAATCACTGTCAATGAAGAGAAATCTTCGTTGGCAGTTTTTTAAATATCATAAAGTATTTATACACTAATCTTTATAATTTTAAGCAATAAAAAAGTATCGAGCCTATGCGCTCGATACTAAAAATGTCAGATTTCTTTTTTAAATTGATTCTAAGTATTTTTTACCTTGTTCTTTGTCATAAACCTTTTCCCATTTAGAGATAACAACAGCTGATAGTGCATTACCTATTACGTTAACACATGTACGAACCATATCTAATAAACGGTCTACACCGATAATTAACGCAAGTCCTTGTGCTGGTAAGCCCATAGCTCCTAATGTTGTTAATAATACTACGATTGAAACGCCTGGTACTCCAGCCATACCTTTAGAGGCAACCATTAATGTCACCATTAAGATAATTTGTTCCGATATAGATAAATGAATGCCATACATTTGTGCAACAAATAATGCTGCAATTGATTGGTATAGCGCTGATCCATCAAGGTTGAATGAGTAACCTATTGGAATAACAAAGGATGTGACATCTCTTGGCGCTCCGAATTTTTCCATTTTATTCATCATTACTGGTAATACTGCTTCTGAACTTGAAGTAGAGAATGCTAGTAATAACTCATCTTTCAAAATTTTAATGATTGAGAAGATACTAATACCACAGATTCTTGCTACAATTCCTAGAACAACGATAATGAAGAACACCATCGCGAACACTACTACTAATACTAATTTTAATAATGGAATTAAAGCAGATGCTCCAAAAGTCATTACTGTTGTACAAATAAATGCAAATACACCTATTGGTGCTAATTTTAAAATTTTATTAATCATCCAGAATACTGCTTCAAGAGTTCCATTTAAAAAGCCTTTCACAGGATCTGCTTTTTCTCCTATTGCAGCCAATCCTAAACCGAAGAATACTGCGAAGAAGATGATTGGTAATAATTCGCCTTTAGTTAATGCTTCAAATATGTTTGTTGGTACAATATTTACAATGGTATCAATAAAGTGATTGCCATATGTAGATTGTTCTGCTGCGGATGCAGATGATTGATATTTAGAAATATCGCCTTTTGGTAATTTATCTGGATCTAAACCAGCACCTGGTTTGAATAAGTTACCAATGATTAGTCCTAAACCAATGGCGATTGTTGTTATAATTTCAAAGTAAAGAATTGCTTTCCATCCATAGCTACCTATCTTCTTTGAGTCCCCTAAGTTAGATATAGATAATGCTAATGCACAGAATACAATTGGTATGATGATCATTTTAATTAAATTTAAGAAAACATCACCGAACGGTTTTATATAATTTGCTACGTTATCTTGTCCAAATAATAATAAACCTACAACTACACCTAGCACCAATGCGATGATAACCTGCATCGGTAAACTAATTTTCCTCTTGAACAGAGCCATGTTGAAACCCCCTTCATCTGACATCGTTTAATTATATCAGATAATTATGAAATGAGATATAATATTTTTAAAGCTAACTATATATATACTATTCAATCAAGCTAAAATAATTAAAAATACTATAAAAAGGAGAACAGAAATCATTACGAATTCTATTCTCCTTATTTTTCATGACTTGTAAAATATTAATCCTCATTTAATGCGAAATTAAGGTTTGAAATTTTGGTTAAAATAATTATGTTTTGCATCTTTAATACTTTTTTTAGTTTCAGTATCAAAGCCTTCAGTAAAGATACCTTTGCGTGTTCCTATAGGTTGAATGACATATGTCATATGAGGTTCATCTTTAAAAACGACTTCTTTGTAATAAACCCCTTTTTTTGCACTATATTGTGTTTTTTCAGATTTAATATCATCACTTAAATGTTTTTGCTCTATATAACTATCTACCATTTTAATATTTCTATGACCTTGATACGTTTTCATAGCAAAAAAGAAAGCAATTGCCACTACTAATGAAATCGCCAAAATAATACAAACTCTAATCCATTTTTGTTTTTTACTCATTTTGAACTCCTTTGTACACAACCTAGTCTCATCATCTCTAGTTACTATCTAAATTATTATGAATGATAGTTAGAAAATTTTAAAGTATTTCAGTATTTCTGTAACAAAATGTCCTAACAATTTATCTCTAATTCAAAATAAATCGACACTTACATTAAACATGTAGACGTACTTTCAAATATAGTTCAAAACCCTATAAAAGTCCATGAAATACTATGGCAACAGCATTGACATTACTTTTAGTTCATAATATCTTTAAATAAGTTAAGGGGGGAATTGTATGTATATTAAAGATAGTTATTTAAGTAATCAATTATGTTTTTTATTATATGTTACTTCTAAAGAAGTCATAAAAAAATATACTTACTATTTAAAAAAGCATGATTTAACATATACAAGCTTTATGGTCATCATGGCCATCGAAAATGAAGAAAAGATAAATATTAAATCACTTGGTCGTCGCGTATTTTTAGATTCTGGAACACTAACACCTCTCTAAAAGAAATTAGAGAAAAAAGGCTACGTACAACGTATGCGTGAAAAAGAAGATGAAAGAAACCTTCAAATCACACTGACTGAAAGCGGTATTAATATTAAACCTACATTGGAAGCTATCTCTGACCAAGTTTTTGAGGACTTTGATATTTCACAAGACGAAAAAGATAATCTTGTTAACAGCTTAAAACATGTTATTTCAAATAACTTCGATTATACTACTCACTAATATTTAATCCTGGCAAAAGCGAAATACTTTATTTCACAATTACTAGGCTTTATACATATTGAGACTTTTGCCATGGATTTACTATTCCGCACTTTATCTGCGCCTTATTCTTTTATAATTCCTTTCGCTTTACGTTAATCCTCTCTATTACTATAATGTACTTGAAAAGTATCATTTTACAATTTTTGTATGCACGCTTAAATAAAGGAGAGACATTAGTATGAATAATAGAGAGTTTTTTGAACAATCCATTTTCAAGAATAATCCAAAAGATGTATTTCGTGATTTAGGTGAACAAGTTTTTAATCAATTTTCATCAAAAAGTTTCCCGACAAATATTTATAATCAAACTAATCAATACGTATTAGAAGCTGAACTACCTGGTGTCAATAAGTCTGAAATTGAACTTAAATTTGAACATGCGGCATTAACAATTAAAGTTCAAAAGCATGTATCTGAACAAACAGGTAGCGTTCAATTAAGTGAACGTGCAAGTGGTGAATTAGTTAGACATTTTGAATTTAACGATATTGATAAGTCACAAATTAAAGCAAGCTACGAAGACGGGATTCTAGTTGTTATTTTACCTAAAGAAGTTAGTGCACAAGATCAATCAACAACAATTACAGTAGAATAAATAGATATACAAAATAAAATGTTAAAGAGCAATACAAAACTTTCTTTAGCTTTGTATTGCTCTTTTTTAATGTATAAAATTATTTTGCATATTCTTTTTTATATAAGTGTCCCATAGTAATAAATGCTAAGGTACCAAATATTGCTAAAAGAATAAATGCTAAATGACTTGAACCTGTTAATCCTGTTACATAAGTAATTACTAAAGGTGGGAAGAATCCTCCTAAACCACCCATCATAGAAACAATACCATTAGCTGCACCAGATTCTTTTGCGAAGTAAGATGGTACAAGTTTAAATATTAAACCATTACCTAAACCAGCACAGATACTGATAGTTAAACAACCGATAGTAAATAAAGCAATATGACTTGAAATTCCTAAAATAACAGCACCTATAATCATAATAATAAAATCGATCATTAGTACTTTCACAGCATTAAATTTGTCTCCAAGTATACCGCCAATTGGTCTTAAGAAAGTTGCTAAAGCAATGAACACACCTGAACGAATACCTGCATCGACTTTATCAATTCCAAAGTTATTTACTAAGTAGTTAGGTAAGAATAATCCAAATGCTACAAATGCACCAAACGTAATAAAATACCAAAGACTTAAGTAATATAGCTTATAATTCGATGATAATTTTTTAAACTGAGATGCTAAAGGAACTTTCACTTTCGGTTCATTTTTATCGCCAAAAATAAACATTAAAATTGCAAAAATAGCAATAATAATTAAGTAACTTCTTACTGTTGTTTGCCAACCTATAATACCTGCAATTGGTGGTGCTAAGAATGATGATACTGCCGTACCAATGTTACCCATACCATAAATTCCATTCGCAAGCCCTACTTTATCTTTTGAAAAATATTTAGGTATCGATGTAACACCTACAGAGAATATCGCACCTCCAACACCTAAAAAGAATCCTGATAACATTAGCATTCCTGGCGTTTGTGCTTGTCCTAAAAAGAAGATAGGAAATAATAAAACGACAAAACTACAAAAGAATACCCATTTCGCACCAATAACATTCGTTAAATAACCGAATGGTACACGTAAAATCGAACCTAATATTACTGGAATTGCCAGTATAATTGACAACTGCCCAGGATTAACTTTAATATCTTGAGAGATATATGGCATTAACGGAGAAATAATACTCCATGCCATGAAACCTACTACAAGACTTAACGTTTGTAATGTAAGTTGAAAGCCACCTTTTGTCTTATACATTTTTTCACCTTCATCATTTAATTTTCTATATCAGTAATTGTTATATAAAAGAGGTCAAAAATTTATAATACAATCACATTACTGATTACAATTAAATTTTAGTGTAATTGTGAAAAAATGAACATAAGGATATTCCCTTATACTGCCTGGGAATCCCCCTATATTTTCATTGTTAAATGCACAAAAAAACTGAGACATTGCTGAATTGTCTCAGTATCATTTTCATCATTTAAAAATCTAATAATTTCTTTTTTAATGCATATTCAACTAACTCAGGTTTAGATTTTAAATCGAGTTTGGTCATTATATGTGTTTTATGCGCTTCGACCGTTTTGACCGACACGAATAACTTTTCAGCAATATCTTTATTACCATACCCCTTTGCAATTAAAGGTAGTATTTCTAGTTCACGCTTAGACAATATCTTAAATGGATCGTTAGTAGATACATCATCAGAATGTTTATGATTTACAAATTCATTCACTAATGACGTTGTTAATTTCATATCTACATATGTTTCGCCCTTATAAACTGTTCGCACGGCTAGTAATAATTGTTCATCAGGTGCATTCTTTAATATATATCCTTTAGCACCATTACGAAGAACGTGGAATAGATATTCTTCATCATCATACATCGTAAGTATTAATATTTTAGTTTCTGGAAAACTTTCTGATATTTTACTAGTTGCAATTAAGCCTGATTCACCAGGTGGCATACTTAAGTCCATAATTAAGACGTCTGGCTTATGCTCCATCACCTTTTGATAAGCTTCTCCCCCATCAGCAGCAGTTGCAACCACTTCCATATCCTCTTGAAAGTTTAATATCATTGAAAATCCTGTTCTAACGACTGCATGATCGTCTGCAATTACAATTTTCACTTTATATTCCCCTAACATATTTTAGACTGGCACATCCAATGTAATAATTGTACCTTTACCAATATGTGTTTCCATATTCACTGTACCTTTAACAAGTTCTGCCCTTTCATTCATACCATATAGTCCTAATCCCGTGCCTTGCGGTTTTAAATTAGGATCAAAGCCTTTACCTCGATCAATAATTTCAGCGATAAGGCCTGCTTCCGTTTGTTGAATCGTCACTTCCACTTCATAAACACCTGCATACTTTAATGCATTAAATATCGCTTCTTGAACAACGCGATAAACAACCGTTTCAATTTCACTATCGAAACGTATATTTTGAATATTAGATTGATAGACAACGTTTAATCCATAATTATGCTCTAATTGTTTGAAATAGGATTTAAAAGCCGCTTCTAATCCTAAATCATCAAGTGATGAAGGTCTTAATTCTACTGATAGATTGCGAATATCATTAATTAAATTAGACATTAACATTTCGATGTGTTCAGATTTTTCTATGAGTTGAGCCATATCTTGTTGATATTTCAATAATCTCAATTCAACATCTACATTTAACATCTCTTGAACAACACTGTCATGTAATTCTCTAGATATACGTTTTCTTTCATTTTCTTGTGCAACAATAGTTTTACGTAACATCTGACGTTGATACATCTTTTCTTGTCGCTCTATTTGTGGAGATATATCTTGTAATGTAAAAGCGTAGATTTGTGCCTCATCATCAATACATTGATACGAAGCAGTAAATGGTTGAATTTTATTATCTACCGTCTTCATGAATACTTGGAAGTTCATATCATTAGGCTTTGTCGTATCAAGATAACAGTTAATGCAACTTTGTAATGCAAATTCGTTAGAGTAACCTTCACAGCGATTACATATCGCATTGGTCATCGCACTATAATTATTATCCTTTGAAATTATCTCTTGTGCTGCGTCATTCATCGCGATAACCTTACCATCATTATTTACAAATACGATTTTTTCATTCGTCTTTTCGTAATATTTTTTTAGTAAGTTCTCTAAATCAAGATTATCAACATCCAACATTTTAAACACCTACATTTCTTCTGAAAATGTCCAAAGCTTGCCACTAATATCCAAAGTTTCATAATCAGGAAGAGGCTTGCCATCTCTCTGACCTAAGAGTAATACACCATACACCTGATTTTTGTAACACAATGGGATAGCTACCATTGCAGTTAGATTTTCGGCAATTAAGATTGGATATTTAATCTTATCTTCTGGTGATAAACTTGCTACTACGTCGGCAATGATCATGCGTTTTCCAGTCTTCATAACCATACCGGCTAGACCTCGCCCTTTACGCAAGATAATCATTTTATAGCGATCATTCAAGTTACCTGAGACATAATGCCATTTAATCGGTGCTGAAGTCATATGATGCTCATAAAGTGCAACCCCTGCAAAATCATACCCTTCACTGACCCTTAGATTATTCAATTGTTGTTGGAAATCCTGTTTTTCAAATACTGGATTCGTAATCACATTTGAATCTCCTCTCATACTCATGAACGTGTTTTATGTTTACGATAAACAATATATCTACGATTAGTATACGATAGCGGTACACTCCAAACATGCACTAAGCGAGTGAATGGCCAACAAGCTAAAATTGTAAACCCAAGTAAGATGTGAATTTTAAAAGATAAAGGAACACTCGTCATCAGACTCGCATCTGGTGAAAATGTAAATAAGTGTCTAAACCATATAGATATCGTTTGACGATAATCAAAATCACTTACCATCGCATTCGTAACTAATGTTGAATAACAACCCATGAAAATAATTAATATTAATAAGAAATTTACAAATATATCAGAAGCTGAACTTAGCTTTCTAACATTTTTAATAGTAATTCGTCGTGCTGTTAATAGTAACATACCAATAAACGTCATTATACCAAAGATACTACCGATGTATACAGCACCAAAATGATACATTTCTTCGCTTACACCTAATCCATCAATCCATTTAGCTGGTATAGCGAGACCTACGACGTGACCAAAAAACACCGGGATGATGCCCAAATGGAATAATAAGCTACCCCATTTTAATTGTTTTTTCTCTAAAAATTCACTCGATTTAGCAGTCCATGAGAATTGATCATATTTATAACGAGCGATGTGTCCAACAATGAAAATGGCTACACACAAATATGGAAATATAATCCATAAAAATTGATTAAGCATGAGATGTCACCTCATTTGGAATTTCTAGACAAGCTTTTAATGTATTTCTTAAAGCACGTATCACATAAGCATAAGGATTGTTATCTTGAGCTAAATGATTTGCCATTTCATACGTACCGTCTTCAATAATCATAATAACTAGTTCAATATTACCTTCTGCTCGTGAATCATTTTGCCATGATGCTACGTGTAAGAATTGGAGCATCAATGGTAGATAATCTGATAACTCGTTATCTACCATTTTCAACCCAAACATTTCATATAACACTTTAAGTTTAGCCAACATTTGGCCTCTTTCTTTTTGAGTGTCAAATTTGTTGTAAGTCATATAAAGCGGTGATTTCTTATTAAAATCAAAGGTATCTGTATATATTGCTTTAATTTCTGACAATGTGAATTGATGCATAATCTCTCTGTATTTTACTAAATCATCATAACCAGGATGAGAGGGCTCAATCGTTTCTTCAAATGTTTTTGGATGAAACGTTAATTTCTCCGGAAAATTAAGCTGCTGAGCGATATAACCAAAACTTTCTTGATAATTATGAAATTGTTGTAAATTAATCACGGAAAATCCCTCCATAGAAATTCTCATTATAAATTTCTTGTCCTGTTTTTCCTGAACCTACTGGAACACCACAGCCTTCACAATTGTCTCCAAAGTATTCGCCACCATACCCTTGGCTACCTTGCGCATGATACGTATCTAAATATGTTTCTTTATGAGATGTTGGTACAACAAAGCGATCTTCATATTTTGCTAACCCTAATAAACGATACATATCTTTAGTTTGAATTTCTGATAATCCAAGTCTTTCTAATTTAGAAGTATCAAACTCTTTACCTGTAACTTGTGAGCGCATGTAACTTCTCATCATAGCCATTTTTTGTAAAGATTCCTTAACAGGTTGAACATCACCGGCAGTAAATAAATTAGCTAAGTATTCTATTGGTAAACGCATTTCTTCAATAGCTGGGAAAATCATATCTGGGTTTTGTCCTGCATTTTTACCTTCAAAATAACTCATGATAGGACTTAATGGTGGGCAGTACCAAACCATAGGCATTGTTCTAAAATCTGGATGTAAAGGAAATGCTAATTTATATTCAATTGCCAGTTTATACACTGGTGAATTTTGAGCTGCTTCAATCCATTCATAGCTAATGCCATCTTTTTCAGCTTGTTCAATCACTTCTTCATCAAATGGATTTAAGAAAATATCTAATTGCTTTTCATATAAATCTTTTTCATTTTCAGCTGAAGCTGCTTCATGAACTCTATCGGCATCATATAATAATACACCTAAATATCTCATTCTACCTGTACATGTTTCAGAACAAACAGTTGGTAATCCAGCTTCAATTCTTGGGAAACAGAATGTACATTTCTCAGCTTTGTTTGTTTTCCAGTTGAAGTAAACTTTTTTATAAGGGCAACCAGTCATACAGTAGCGCCAACCACGACATGCATCTTGGTCAACTAAAACAATACCATCTTCATCACGTTTATACATTGCACCAGATGGACATGAAGCTACACAACTAGGATTTAAACAATGTTCACATAGACGAGGTAAATACATCATAAATGTTTCATCAAATTGGAATTTAATGTCTTCTTCAATTTTTTGAATATTTGGATCTTCTGGACCAGTAATATGTGCACCGGCTAAGTCATCTTCCCAGTTAGGCCCCCACTCAAGATTAAGTTTCTCACCTGAGATAAGTGAGTGCGCTTTAGCAACAGGAGAATGCTTACCTTCTTTAGCAGTAGTTAAATGTTCGTAATTGTATGTCCATGGTTCATAATAATCTTTAATAAGAGGCATATCTGGGTTGTAAAAGATTTTACCTAACGCCATTTTTGTCCAACGACTACCAGATTTAAGTTCTAATTTTCCTTTTTTATTTAAGACCCATCCACCTTTATAATGTTCTTGGTCTTCCCATCGTTTAGGATATCCTACACCTGGTTTAGTTTCTACGTTGTTGAACCACATGTATTCTGCACCTGGACGGTTAGTCCAAGTGTTCTTACATGTTACGCTGCAAGTGTGGCAACCTATGCATTTATCTAAATTTAACACCATTGCAATTTGCGCTTTAATCTTCAAGCCAATTTACCTCCTTCATCTTTCTCACTGCTACATATACGTCTCGTTGATTTCCTATTGGTCCATAATAGTTAAAGTGATAACTAATTTGTGCGTAACCACCTACAAGTTGGGTAGGTTTCAAATGAATTCTTGTTGGTGCATTATGTGAACCGCCACGAGTATCTGTAATTTCTGATCCTGGTGTTTCAATGTGTTTATCTTGTGCATGATACATAAACATTGTTCCTCTTGGCATACGGTGTGATGTGACTGCTCTTGCAGTTACAACACCATTTCTGTTATAAACTTCTAACCAATCGTTGTCATTGATGCCATGCTCATCAGCATCCTCATTAGATAACCAAACGACTGGACCACCTCTAAATAATGTCAACATACGTTCATTATCTTGATATGTTGAGTGTATATTCCATTTACCATGAGGTGTTAAATAACGTAATACTAATGCATCTTGTCCACCTTTAACTTGTTTATCTCTAGTACCAAATACCATTGGTGGTAATGTTGGTTTGTATACTGGTAAACTTTCGCCGAATTGTTGGAATACTTCGTGATCGATGTAATAACTTTGTCTACCTGTTAATGTTCTAAATGGTACGAGTCGTTCTACATTAGTTGTGAATGGAGAATATCTACGTCCATTTTTGTTTGAACCAGGGAACACAGCTGTCGGTATCACTTCGCGTGGTTGTGAAGTAATGTTTAAAAATGAAATCTTTTCAGATGCACGTTCTTTTGAAATGTCTTTTAATTCCATACCTGTTTGATTTTCTAAATCTTCGTATGATTTTTGTGATAATTTGCCGTTAGTAGCTGATGATACATTTAAGATTGTATCTGCTACTTTTCTAGCAGTATCGATACGTGGACGATTATTTCTGACTGATTCAGGGTTCTCATCGTTCCAAGTACCTATCATACTTTTAAGTTCTTCATATTCATCTTTCACGCTGAAGCTTACGCCATGTGCACCAACTTTTCCTTTTTCAAGTAATGGACCTAAAGTCACATATTTATCGTAAATTTTAGTGTAATCTCTATCTACAACTGCGAAGTTTGGCATTGTTTTACCTGGAATGGCTTCAACTTCTCCTTTAGACCAATCTTTAACAATACCGTATTCTGAACCTAATTCCTGTTTAGAATCATGGCCAAGTGGTGTCGTTACAACATCTTTAAATGTTCCTGGCAAGTAATCTTTCGCCATTTCTGAAACAGCTTTACTTAATGTTTTATAAATATCCCAGTCTGAACGTGATTCCCATAACGGATCGATCGCTGGATTAAATGGATGAATGAATGGATGCATATCTGTTGATGACAGATCGTGTTTTTCATACCATGTTGCAGCTGGTAATACGATATCTGAGTACAATGGTGTCGCAGTCATTCTGAAATCTAGTGACACTAATAAGTCTAATTTACCTTCTGTATCTTCACGCCATTGAATTTCTTCTGGTTTGTCTTCTTCGTTAGGTTCAGCCATTAGTCCTGAACGTGTACCTAATAAATGTTTCATAAAGTACTCTTGTCCTTTGGCAGAACTTGAAATTAAATTTGAACGCCATACGAATAATGTTTTCGGGTGGTTCTTTCTTAAATCAGGATCTTCTATCGCAAATTGAGTTTCTCTATTTTTAACTGATTCGATTGCTCTATTTAATATCGCTTCATTAGAGTCATCGCCGGCATCTTTTGCCTCTTCTCCGAATAACAAACTATTCTTATTGAATTGAGGGTATGACGGCAACCAACCTAATCTAGCAGCTGTGACGTTATAGTCAGCTGGGTGTTGATGTTTAATATTATTAGCTAATGGAGATTTTAATTTATCAACATTAGATTCCTCATATTTCCATTGATCAGTCGCAAAATAGAACCAACTTGTACCATTTTGCAGACGTGGTGGTCCTTGCCAGTCTTTGGCAAAGGCTACCGTATTCCAACCTTCTATTGGTCTACATTTTTCTTGTCCAACATAGTGAGCCCATCCACCACCGTTAACACCTTGACAGCCACATAAAAGAACAAGATTTAAAATCGCTCGATAAATCGTATCTGAATTGAACCAGTGGTTAATACCAGCACCCATGATTATCATTGAGCGTCCTTTTGTATCGATGGCATTTTGCGCAAATTCTCTAGCTACTTGTGTTACTAATTCTGGTTTAATACCAGTTACTCGTTGTTGCCATGCAGGTGTATATTTTGATTCAGCATCATTGTATGAAGTTGCTTCTAATTCATGATTAAATCGTTTAATGCCATATTGACTTGTCATTAAGTCATATACTGTCGCTACATACACTTCTTTTCCATCAGCTAATGTTACTTTTCTAGCTGCTATTGGTCTTTCAAAAATACCGTCACCTTGACTATCAAAGTAAGGGAATTGAATTGTTTTTAGTTCGTAAGTGTCGTCTGCCATTGACATCGCTGGATCAATCTTAGAACCATCTTCATTTTCTAATTTTAAGTTCCACTTCTTGCCTTCTTCCCAGCGTTGACCCATTGTGCCATTAGGTACTACAAACTGAAGACTATTCATATCGTGAATGACTGGTTTCCATTCGCTATTTTCACTTTCCATACCTAAATCACTTGCACGTAAGAATCGTCCTGCTTTATAGCCATTGTCATCTTCGTCTAACATAATCACGAAAGGCATATCTGAATATTGTTTTGAATAGTTAATGAACATTTCACTAGGATTATCTTGATAGTATTCCTGTAAAATAACATGTGTCATTGCTTGTGCTACCGCTGCATCAGTACCTGGATTAGGCGCTAACCAGTTATCCGCGAATTTAACATTTTCTGCATAGTCAGGTGCTACTGAAACAACTTTAGTTCCTTTATATCTCACTTCAGTCATAAAGTGAGCATCAGGTGTACGTGTAAGTGGTACGTTTGAACCCCACATAATAATATATGAAGCATTGTACCAATCACTTGATTCAGGTACGTCAGTTTGTTCACCCCAAATTTGTGGTGACGCAGGCGGTAAATCAGCATACCAATCATAAAAACTTAACATTTCTCCACCGAGTAAGTTGATAAATCTTGCCCCTGCAGCATAACTTATCATTGACATGGCAGGAATTGGTGTAAATCCTGCGATTCTATCTGGACCATCCTTTTTAATTGTATAAAGAATTTGTGCAGCAATAATATCTGTTACATCTTTCCAGTTAGCTCGAACATGTCCACCTTTACCACGTGCTTGTTTATACGCTTTTGCTTTCTCTTCGTCTTCAACAATAGATGCCCACGATGCAATACGATTTCCATTATTTTCTTCTAACGCTGTATTCCATAAATCTAATAATTTCCCTCTAATGTATGGATATTTCACACGAAGCGGACTATATTCATACCAAGAGAATGACGCACCACGCGGACATCCACGAGGTTCAAATTCTGGCATATCAGGCCCACAACTTGGATAATCGATTTGTTGATTTTCCCAAGTGATTACGCCGTTTTTAACAAATACTTTCCATGAACATGACCCTGTACAGTTAACACCATGTGTTGTTCTAACTACCTTATCGTGACTCCATCTTTCACGGTACATTTTTTCCCATTCTCTACTTTTGCTCTCAAGAACTGACCAATTACCATTAAATGTCTCAGTTGGTTTGAAAAAGTTTAATCCAAATTTTCCCATCTATATGAATCCTCCTACCGTTAAAGGTATTAACTTATTCCGATTTGCCGTTTTACTTTTGAATTTATAATGATTGTACAATTTTTCACATTCATTAGGTATTAGGGAATGTCCTAATTCGCATGGGGGAATCCCTAAAAAACAAAAAAGCAGGTAGTGGTACATAACGTTCTAAGGATTCGTTATACCACTCCTGCAAGGATGACTTATAAATTAATATATTTAATTTTATTGTTATTGATTATTTGTGTATATAATTGTTGTTGTGATGGATGGTAACTTTCATCAACATGCACTAAACAATGATATCCTGTTTCAGATAATTCTTCAGCTTTTAATAAAGCATCTTCTTTCGAACCTTTTATAACATATAATAAATCATCTAAATTTCTTTCATACTCTTGTTTCAACACTTTATCTTTATCAATATGGTCAACAATAGCGCCTAAAATACAAATTCCTGGTTCACCTTCAAGTTCATGTTGTTGTAATTGATGCTCAATGGTGCTTAATTTACCAATGATGACGCTTTGGTTATGACACGTAGCATTAAATACAATTGCTATCGAATAGTCCTCTGAAGTATAAGCTGTGATTTGCTCAATGATACGGCCCAATCGCTTTATCCCCATATAGATGGCTAATGTCCCACCATTAATCAAATTACGTATATCTGTTTCTTGATTGATTGAATCTTTGAAATGACCTGTTGAAAAGGTCACACTAGGTGCTACTGATCTCATTGTTAATCCTAAATCCATTGTTGCAACAGCGGCACTTGCCGAAGTTACACCAGGAACAATTTCATATTCGATTCCATAGTCTTTTAAAGTAATGACTTCTTCAGTAACACGACCGAATATTGCTGGATCGCCACCTTTGAGACGAATGACTGTTTGATACTTTTTAGCCGCTTCAACGATTTTTAAATTAATTTCGTCTTGTTGTATGTGTTTAGCGTAAGGCTTTTTACCTACATCAATGAATTCCGCATCAGCGGGTGCATATTGAAGTATGAGTGGGTTTACTAAACGATCATATAGAATAACTTCAGCTTTCTTAATACATCGTTCTGCTTTTTTCGTTAAAAGATTAGGATTACCAGGTCCAGCACCTATCAAGTAAACCTTTGATTTTTCATCTACAGACATACATAAACGTCTCCATCGATAACTTCAACTGGATATGTTTCAACACATCCAGTATCAAGTTCTTGTACCTCACCACTTCTCAAATCAACCTTTTGATCATGTAGAGGGCAATAAACGTAGTCGCCACTTACTGTTCCTTCTGATAATGGCCCTTGTTTGTGAGGACAAGTGTTATTAATCGCATGAATGTCTCCACTTTCAGTTAAGAAAATGCCAATTTCTTTACCATTAACAATCACTTTTTTCCCAATCAATGGTGTTAATTCTTCT
This sequence comes from Staphylococcus sp. AtHG25, assembly GCF_003217445.1. NCBI lineage: Bacteria > Bacillati > Bacillota > Bacilli > Caryophanales > Staphylococcaceae > Staphylococcus > Staphylococcus sp. AtHG25. The sequence goes on from NZ_QJSN01000003.1 coordinate 195,129, forward strand.
ATTGTAGTTACTTTTACTTTTTCCATAGATTTCATATGTTACACCCTCTCAACTTCAAAGATTTTTCGAGCTTCTTTATCTTCAACGATTGCTTCCCAAGGTTCGCCATGTCCATCAATCGCTTTTTTAGCATCCATAATTCTATCGAATAACTCTTTTTGACGTTCAGGATCCAGTAGTACTTCTTTAACATTTTCAAAGCCTAAACGATTTAACCATGGTGCAGTTCTTTCTGCATATATGCCAGTTTCACGATAATACTGCATTAACGCACCACATAATTGAATAACTTCATCTTCAGTTTCAACGGTAGTTAATAATTTACCAACTGTAACATCTGTACCTCCGTTACCACCGATGTAAATTTGATAACCGTTTTCTACTGAGATAACACCGAAATCCTTAACTCCTGATTCAACGCAACTACGTGGGCAACCAGATACACCCATTTTGAATTTATGTGGTGTGTCAATGTATTCGAATGTTTTTTCTAAACGAATACCTAAGCGTGTAGTGTATTGAGTACCGAATCGACAGAATTCTTTACCTACACAACTTTTAACTGAACGTGTTTTCTTACCATATGCTGAAGCTGAACGCATACCTAAATCTTCCCATACTTTAGGTAATTCTTCTTTCTTCAATCCATATAAACCTACACGTTGAGAACCTGTTACTTTAACTAATGGAACATTGTATTTTTTTGCAACTTCACCTAATCTTATTAATTGGTCAGCATCTGTTACGCCTCCACGCATTTGTGGAATAACAGAGAATGTACCATCATTTTGAATATTTGCATGATAACGTTCGTTTGCGAAGCGTGATTCTTTTTCATCTTGATGGTCATGTGGGTATACCATATTTAAATAGTAGTTTATTGCTGGACGACATTTTGGACAGCCATTTTTATCTTTAAAGTCTAGTACGTGACGTACTTCTTTAGATGTTTTTAGACCTTTAGCTCTTATTTGCGTAACAATTTGATCACGTGTTAAATCAGTACAAGCACAAATTCCGGTAGGTTTCGCTGCTACAAAGTCATCACCTAATGTGCATTGTAATAACTCGCCAATTTGTCCTTTACATTTACCACATGAATTACCCGCTTTAGTTGCTTTCGTTACTTCTTCCACTGATGTTAATCCTTTAGTCGTAATCGCATTAACAATCGTACCTTTATCTACACCGTTACAGCCACAAATAGTTTCATCGTCTGGCATATCAGCGATAGAAGTTACCGCTTCTTCTCCACCTTTGTACAATAATGATACTAATGTATAGTCTTCTAAAGATTCATGTTTTTTCATCATATTATAGAATCTTGAGCCATCATCTGTATCACCATATAATACTGCTCCGACAACTTGACCATCACTCAAATAGACTTTTTTATAAATATTATCGACACTGTTGAAAATTTCAATACCATGGACATTTTCATTTTCAACAATTTGTCCCGCACTATATAAATCACAACCAGACACTTTTAATGAAGTGAAAGTTGTAGAACCTTTGTACCCTTCTGTTTCTTTTCCAGTTAGGTAGTCAGCTAACACTTTACCTTGTTCATAGAGCGGTGCGACTAAACCATATACTTTGCCGTCATGCTCTGAACATTCGCCAACAGCATAAATATTAGGGTCTGATGTTTGTAAATAATCATTAACAACGATACCTCTATTTACTTCTAGACCTGCATCACGTGCTACTTGAGTAAATGGACGGATACCGACTGCCATGACCACTAAATCTGTTTCGATTATTCTTCCATCCGCCAATTTAATCGCTTCCACATCATCTTTACCAATAATTTCTTTAGAGTTCGCTTGTAACTCGATATTCATACCTTGACGTTCTAAATCCGCTTTAAGCATGCCGCCAGCTTTACGGTCTAACTGCATTTCTATAAGCCATTCTGCTAAGTGTAATACAGTTACTTCCATACCTTGATCCATTAAACCACGTGCACATTCAAGTCCTAATAATCCGCCACCAATAACGACAGCTTTCTTTTTCGTTTTAGCGATTTCAATCATGCGTTCAGTATCTTCTATTGTTCTCCAACCTATAACACTTGGTAAATCTGATCCAGGTATCGGTAATACGAAAGCACTAGAGCCTGTTGCAAATATACAAATATCATAGTTCACTTCAACACCCTTTGATGTTGTTACTGTTTGTGCTGAACGATCAACCGTCTCTACCGGGTCGTTGACGATGAGCTGAATGTTATTTTCTTCATACCATTCATATGGATTCATTATTGTTTCTTCTACAGTCATTTTCTTCTGTAATATATTTGATAACATTATTCTGTTATAGTTTGGATAAGGTTCTTTCCCAATAATTGTAATGTCAAATTGTGAATCTGAACGCTCTAGAATTTCTTCTATCGTTCTTAATCCCGCCATACCGTTTCCAATCATCACTAATTTTTGTTTAGTCATAAAATATGCCCCTTTTATCACTTTAAATTTACTTATTTTCCATTTGCAATTTTTTGTTTTTTAAAATGTTTGATATTCAACATTTGTTTCTTCACTGCTATTCTATAACAGATCCTACTTCAAATGTGATGATTTTCACAAATTAATTAAAAATCGGGGAATTCCCTAATACGTTTAATAACTTGTCCAATTACAATAAAAAACTGAGACAACATAGTGCCTCAGCTTATAAATCCTAATTAAATGTTAATTGCTTTAAACGTTCACTAATAATTTCCTTCAATATATTATCGAAATTAATAGATGGTGTAATATGAAGCGTACCCTGTATATCCATTTCTGAAATGAGTCGTTTTACTTTGTTTACTAGTCGCCCATCATATAAAAACATTGGCACTACAATAAGTTCATCATACTCATTCGAAAGTTGATCCAAGTCATTTCTAAAAGTAATGTCACCATATAGCGTACGACAAAAGATAGGTACAGGTTGATTCATTTTTTCACTAAATTCCTTTAACTCATCATGTGCTTTCGTATATGAGAAACTACCATGTGCGATTAATACAATCGCATAATTAGAGGAGGTAGAAATTTCAACATCTTGAATACGTTTTTCAACTAAATCTACCATATAGTCATGCGTACCAAGCGGTTCACTAATTTCGTAACTTATTTCAGGATGATCTTTTTTGATATTTGATAAAATTTCAGGAACATCGACGATATAATGCATTGCCGAAAAGATCAAAAGAGGTACAACTTTAAATTGAGTTTCACCTTGCTTTATTAAACGACCAATCGTATTTTCAATACTCTTTTCTTCACCTTCAATAAACGCTAATTCATATTCATACGTTTCATCACTTAATAAACGATCTAAGAATTCTCCCAATGCTTTATTTTGATCACCTTTTCTCATGCCGTGTGCCACTAATATATTCGCAACCAATCGCTTCATCCCCTTTATATAAGACTTTAGTGCTTTTAAAATTTGGTCATAAAATGCTTTAATGTTGATTAAAATGATATGTTTTAATCATAATTTAGTCAACTTTTTTCAATAATGTGGTTGAATTAATTCAATAAAAAAGGTTGTGCTATTTACTCATTTAACTTAGTGATAACACAACCCTATTATTGATTACTTAGCTTTTATACTATCACGTGAACCATTTAAATACGCATATACTAAACCAATAAATATACCACCACCGATATAGTTACCAATTAAAGCAAACACAATATTTTTAATAACACCTAACCATGATAGTGCATCTAAATTATAGAACACCATACCTGCGTATAAACCAGCATTGAAGACAACATGTTCATAACCCATGAATACAAACACAACAACACCTACGGCAATAAAGAATGCTCTTGCCAGTCCTTCTTTAAATAACATAGACACGTATATACCAATATTAATAAAGAAATTACAGAAGATCGCTTTAACTAAAATATTTAACCAAGTTGATTCTACCGTTTTCATATGTACTGTCTTACTTAAGCTGGCAATCATTTCTGGCGTCATAATATGCGTCCCTTTCATTAAGAAGAATAATATGAATCCGCCAATAATATTCCCTATAAAACAGAATAAGAAAATGAACAACATCTTATTAATAGTAATGGCTCTATAATACCAGCCGACCGTTAAATACATGAAATTACTAGTTAGTAATTCTGAGTTCGTCAACACAATTAATACTAAAGCTAAACTAAATGCAATCGCACCTAGCAAATTAACTAAACCTTCATTAGTGCCTGCAAATTGTGTTTTAATTGCCAACATAAATACCGTTACGATTGCTAATAAAAAACCTGACATGATTGTTTTCAATGCATATCTACCAGGCGTTTTTGTAGACATAATTTCTTTCGTCTGTACCTGCCCAACAGCAGCTTCTACAATATCACGCGTTGCATGGGTGTCCTCAACCGTTTTATTGTTCTTCAACATATGTATGCCCCCCTGCATCCTTTAAGGTTATGTTTCAATTATATATTTTTAAAAAAAAACATGAATAGCTTAAATTTTTTAGGTAAAAAAGTGAGGTAAAATCGTATCATGTAGACACGATTCTACCTCACTTAGTAATTCACTATTTATGTGCTTTAAGTCTTGATAAATAGCGTAAACCTGTAGCAAAAATGCCATAGCCTAGCGCTGTTCTTAAAACATATTTAATTGCACTATTATCAATTGCCTTTGAATTGAGTAGTACTGTTGGTATTAATGTACTAACTGAAAATAAAGCTAGTACTTTTAAATATCTTTCTTTCATATCATCAACCTCATTTCAACTACATTATAACTTAAATATAGTTGAATTTTTTGACATACCTATGACTTTTTTTGTTCCAAGAGTGATTCTAGTTGATCCAATGTAGAATTCATTCCCGCTTCTACACCCATATCAAGTGCTTGTTGCGCCGCATCTTTTGTTGGAAAGATTGAAGTTGACGTTACAAGCGTGCTTTGCGCTGATTCTGAAGTGAAATCAATCAAAATTTGCATCCCAGGTAATGATGTATCTTTCTCACCTTGAGATGTAGCAAAGAAATCTAAGTATTCAATATGATTAGGTTTATCCACCTTTTTATATTCAGTCAATGTGTAACTTGTTTGTTCTGGCATTTCTATCGCAAAGAAGGCATCACCACCGACTACTGGGTTAAAACGAAAAACTTTTGTTTTACCTCCTTGAGGATGAAACCATTGTTCAAATAACGTCTCCGTAGTGTATGCCTCGAAAACTTCATTTATTGGCGCCTCAAACGTTCTATTAAATATAATTTTATTATCTTTTAGTTGAATTGACATTTAAATCCCCCTATCTATTTGTTAAATGCTCTCTGAATTTACCAGTTATTGATTTTAATTACAAAAAAGCTCCCTTCAAAGTTTACATTCATTAATATCTACTTTGTAGGGAGCCATATGAGTATTTTTATTAAGTAGTATAACTAGTGATTAGTCTTCAAGTGGAAATTCTAAATCAAATTCAACATTTAAGTCTTTTCCTAATAAGAAACCACCAGTTTCAAGTTGTTGGTTAAACGTAATGCCATATTTTTCACGGTTAAGGCTACCAGTAATTACTAAACCAGCAGTGTTTTTACCGTTTAATGGATTTAAACTAGTACCTTTATAATCTAAATCAAAAGTTTCTTCATGTGTTTGATCTTTCATAGTTAAGTTACCAGTAACTGATTTATCATCTACTTTAGTAATTTCAAATTTAATTTCTGGGTAGTTTTCAGCGTCTAAGAAATCTGCGCTTTTAAGATGATTATCACGATCTGCTACTTTAGTATCAATTGAATTTGCTTGAACAGTAAAAGTACCTTGTAATGAACTTAAATCATTGAAATCACCTGAAATGTTAGCGTCAAATTCGTTAAAACGTCCTTTAACATTTGATACAACTAAGTGTTGAATAGAAAAGTTAACTCCTGAATGTGCTGGATCTAAATTTAAATTAGCCATGTGTACATACCTCCATTATTTAAATTATGAAACTACGTAACTGAAAATCAGTACTATATTTTGTATAATTATTATACTTAATATAATAAAGAAACTTATATGGAAATACAAGTAAAAAGACTCAAATTTTAAATTTATTAATGTGCTAACATCTCTTCTTTAATATCATCCTTATCTAATGAGGCAGGATAATACGTTGACCAATGATCCATTTCTTCAAGTAATGTTTCATTGTTGTTACCCATAAAAATGTGGAAGTGTTCTGCTTTCTTAGGTGCGATATTATGATCACTAAACTGAACGTACTTAGGTAATGTTTGCTTGTCAGAGTGCTTCAATTTAAAAATAAATCTAACTCCACGATTACCTTTCTTATAATCTAGGATTTTTTTACCAACATATTCATACGTTCCAGTAACCTTATTCCCATTTTTTTCAAAAGTAATGTTGTCACCTTTAATATTTATGTTAGAAACGTCAGTTTTGTAACCTTTCTCATAGTATTTTTTATACTCTTTTTCTGTCATAGTGCTATCTTCTTCAGATTTATGTTTCATTACATCATCTAAATCACCATTTTTTAAATAGGGATACACTGATTGCCATTTACCTTCATAATCTGATAATGCACGATCTTTAACTTGTTCATCTTTGAAATAACCATCTGAAATAGCTTTATCATATTTATGTTCAGCTTTTTCGTCTTGTACTTTTATATTGGAACTCAATGCTTTATCTAATACTTCAATATTTTTGTTCATCAATGTTTGATAATTCATCGATGCATCTTTAGATTGTTCTTTATTAAGTGACTCCATATTATAGAATTTTAACGGTTTTGCATTTGTTTCTTTTCTGATTGTTTCAGTTACTTTATTTACAACATTATCCTCATACAATATGTATTTAACATTTTTCTCATTAATCTCTTTTACTAAGTTTGTAAGTTTTTTTTGAGAAGGATCTTCAGCATTCATATTTTGAATTCCCTTTTGAACAAAGCCATAGCGATCTGCGAGATAACCTAGAGATTCATGAGAAATAAATACAGCATTACCTTGTTTATCTTTAGTAATGTTGTTCATTTTATTATCAATATCATTTAACTCTTTTTCTAATTTTTTAAAATTTTTCTCGTATTCATCTTTATGTTCTGGATCTTTAGTTACTAGCTGATCTTTAATTTCTTTAGCAAACACCTTATTTTTCTCAGGATCTAACCATACATGTGGATCATACCCACCATGATGATGGTGTTCGTGTCCATGTGAATCCTCGTGTTCTTCATCACCGTGTTCGTGTTGGTCTGTTAGTAGTGTTGATTGATCTAGTTTATCTTGTAATGAAACTTTCTTTTTATCATTTTTAATTGTGGCTGCAACTTTCTTAGCGACTGGATCTAAATCATCACCTGTATATACAAATAAATCAGATTGATTAACCTTTAACATGTCTTTCTGAGTTGGTTCATAATCATGTAGGTCTGTGCCAGCAGGATAAATAGACGATACATTGACATGGTTACCACCTATTTCCTCTATAAAGGATTGCAAAGGATATACAGTTGTAGACACATTCATTTTGTTATCACCTTTAGAATCTTTATTAGAACGATCTTCCTTTCCACAAGCGACTAATATAAATACAATAATAGTTATCAAAACAGTAAGACTTAAAAAGCGTTTCATTTTATACCTCCTAAATAGTAATACTTACGATTTAAAAGCATAACTTTATTTGTATAAAATTACAATAGTTTTTTATTTTTTTATTTTCAATTTAATAAAAATCATCTTTTATTAAAAATATCTATCATTGATTAAGTTACTACCTTTCTAAATTTTTAAAAAAAGAAGAATCATAGTGAAGTACACTACAATTCTTCTTTGAATCAACATTATTAAATTTATTCCACTTCTCTTTAGTGGTTACAATATAACACAAAATGAATGTCAGCGTTACTCACTATGACATCGTGACTATAAGTATTTCTTCCATTCTTCGACTTTATAAGGATCTTTCACTTTTTTTCCATTTATAAAAACAGTTGGAACAGTATCAATATTATTATCTTCTGTTAGTTCCTTTTGTTTTTCTGCTTTTTTCCAAGCTTCACTGTTCTTAGTCTTATACTGCTTTTTAATGTCAGATTTTTGTTGCGTCGTAATATCTAACTTATCAATTTCTTTATCAAGAAATTGTTCTGTTAACCACTTTTTATCCTCGTCTTTTTGATTCGCGAATACGTTACGTTGAAAAGTTAAGTATTCATTAGGTGCAACTTTTTGCACTGCGTTTCCGGCTCTAGAGCCGGCGATTGAATCTTTACCAAGAAATCCAGCATTAATAAATTGATACTCTACTTTATTCGTATCAATATAGTCTTTTTTAATTGTTGGCATTACATTCTTTTCCACTTTTTTACAGTATGGACATTTAAAGTCTCCATACTCAACGATTAAAATTTTACCATTCTCAGTTTTAGGTGGCTGCTTTTCCTTGTTGTCATTAGAACAAGCACTTATGATGATTATTAAAACCATCATCATACTTATTAACAAAATTCTCTTTTTCATAGATGCTCCTTTGTAATAACATATTAATTCATATTTTCTTCCTTATAATCAGCATCATGTGATTCGATATATTGTTTTGTATCAAAGTTATCAATGCGTTTCGCTTTTTTACCATCAAATTGATAAGTGTAGTAATGAACTTCTTCATTATTACTTAAAGGTTTATACGCTAAGACAACATACTTTCCATCTTCATAAACATAAATATTCGCATCTTTTTTATCAAAGTGTTTAACCATATCTCCTGTATCATTCTTAGACATTTGTTCTTGCTTTTGATCTTGGATTTTTACAGCTTTATCTATTTTATCGACATATTTATCGTTACCACACGCTGCTAGCAATAATATACCGACACTTAACATAACTAATATACGTTTCATATATTCACTCCTATTGCCCAGTTCTCTCTATCTATCATTATACTTCTTTTGCAAATACTATCATACAATGGTTTTAAAATATGCGCTAGTTCATAAAAATTTAATTTTCTAAAAATATTTATTATTATAAATTAAATATATATTTTAACCTACAACTAAAGTACGGTGTGATTTAATAACTTATCTTGTGTAATAGTTGTAGTTATTTGTTAAAATAAAGGATAATTCTTAAAAACGCAGAGGAGTAGATGAATATGAAATTCGTAACTTTATCACCGGAGGAATTTGAGAAATTTACATCCAGTCATTTCTCTCATTACACACAATCTCGAATTCACTTTGAAAACAGAAATGAATTAAAAGGTGATGTGCATGTTGTAGGTGTCAAAGATGACAGCGACAATGTCATCGCTGCAACTTTAATGACTGAGGCACGTGCTTTAAAAGTGTTCAAATACTTTTATACACATCGTGGACCTGTCATGGACTACAGTAATATTGAATTGGTTCACTTTTTCTTTAAATCACTAACAAGTTATTTAAAAAAACATAATTGCTTATATGTATTAGTTGATCCTTATATTTTGGAGAACCTACGTAATGCTGATGGAGAAATTTTAGAAAGTTACGATAACCGAGCAGTCATCAAAACGTTGGAAGATTTAGGTTACAAACATCAAGGATGGACAGTAGGTTATAGCACAATGAGTCAAATACGTTGGTTATCTGTCTTAGATTTAAAAGACAAGTCAGAAGATCAATTATTAAAAGAAATGGACTATCAAACACGTCGTAACATTAAAAAAACGTATGAAATGGGCGTAAAAGTAAGAACGCTACCTATGGATGAAACGGATACGTTCTTTGAATTATTCCAAATGGCCGAAGAAAAACATGGTTTCAAATTTAGAGACAAACCATACTTTTATGAAATGCAAAAAACGTATAAAGACCATGCAATGCTTAAACTTGCCTATATTGATTTAAAGGATTACTTATCTACTCTCCAACAAAAACACGATTCATTAACAGTACAATTATCCGAAGTCGATGCTGTATTAGAGGAAAACCCTAACTCTAAGAAAAATAAAAATAAACGCACACAAATACAACAACAAGTTGATAGTAATGAACGCAAATTAAATGAAACGAAAGATAAAATTGCTGAAGAAGGCGAAACACTTAATCTAGCTGCGGCTTTATACTTATATAATGAACATGAAGTTTATTATTTATCCAGTGGTTCAAATCCTAGATATAATGCGTATATGGGCGCATATCGTTTACAATGGGATATGATTAAATTCGCAAAAGAACATAATGTAGATCGTTATAATTTCTACGGTATTACAGGTGACTTTAGTGAAGATGCTGAAGATTATGGTGTGCAACAATTTAAAAAAGGCTTCAATGCTAATGTTTACGAATACATTGGAGATTTCATTAAACCGATACACCCACTTGCATACAAAATTAAACAACTATTAGAACGTAAATAACTATAAAGCAAAAAACACTTTTCTAAGTTCAACTTTATGAACTTTAGAAAAGTGTTTTTCATTATTAATCTTCATTAATTACATTTAAGAAACGACGTAATTCTTCTGTCTTAGGATGTTCGAATATTTCGTCTGGTGTACCTTGTTCACCAATACGTCCTTCGTGTATAAAGACGATTTTATTTGAGACTTGGCGTGCAAATCGCATTTCATGCGTTACAATCACCATTGTCATACCTTCATCAACTAATTCTTTAATTACTCTTAATACGTCATTAACTAATTCTGGATCTAATGCAGAAGTAGGTTCATCAAACAACATTACTTGCGGATTCATAGCTAGTGCTCTAGCAATTGCTACACGTTGTTGTTGACCACCCGAAAGTGCATGTGGACGTTGATCTTTAACACTTGTTAAACCAACTTTTTCGAGTAATCCCATTGCTCTTTCTTTCGCATCTGCTTTACTCATTTTCTTTACAGTTACTAATCCTTCCATTACATTTTCTAATGCAGATTTATGAGGAAATAGATTATAACTTTGAAATACCATACCCGATTGCTTGCGTACGCTCATTTGAGACTTTTTATTATTAGCGGTATAACTTTCACCATTAACACTAACATTACCTTCAGTCGGAATTTCTAAAGCATTAATCATACGTAGTAATGTCGTTTTACCTGAACCAGATCGTCCAATAAGTGTTATGACTTCCCCTTTTTCTACGTTTAAATCAATGCCTTTAATGACTTCTTTATCATTGAATGATTTATGGATACCACTTAATTCAATCATGAGTTATACCCTCTTTCAATATATGATTCATAGAAGCTTTGGATAACTGAGATAATGAAGCAAATTACCCAATACATAACCGCTACAAGAATATAAATTGTGAAATATTCATATGTTGTAGACGCTACCTCTTGAGCTTTACGGAACATTTCTGCAACTAAGATAAAGCCAAGTAATGATGTATCTTTAATTAAACTTAAGAATGTATTTCCTAAAGCTGGTATTGAAACACGGATCGCTTGAGGTAAAATAATTCTTTGAATCGTTTGTCTATAGTTCATTCCTATAGAATAAGCCGCTTCTGTTTGACCTTTAGGTATAGAAATAATACCACCACGGATAATTTCTGATGCATACGCACCAACATTAAGTGACAAACCGATGATAGCTGAAACAACTGATGATAATGTCCATTGTTCATCAGCATTACCAGTTACTAAGCGTCCTAATTCAGGAATACCATAAAAGATTATGAATAACTGTACGATCATCGGTGTACCACGAATAATTGAAACGTATACTCTTGCGATACCTTTTAAAACTTTACTCGTTGAAATACGCATTAACGCTGTAAATAAAGCAATAATCAAACCTAAGATAAATGTAACTATTGTTATTGGAATAGAATATTTTAATAAACCTTCCAACATTGGTCCAAATGCTTGCCCTGCCGCATCTAATGCATGTTGTTGTTGACTATTTAGGCTCAGAAACATTTTCACCGAACCATTTCTTACCAATTTCCGCTAATTTACCATTTTCTTTTAATGTTTTAAGTCCATCGTTGAAATCAGATACAACTTTATCATCAACATCTTTGTTAAATGTGAATGCTGATTTACTTTGCTCTGCATTTCCTTTGATTGCTTTAATTTTAGCGTTTGGTTTTTGTTTTTTATAATCTAAGTAAGATAAGCTATCGTTGAATGTACCATCAACACGATTAGATAATAATAAGTCCATCGCTTGGTTAAAGCCATCAACTTTAGTAATATCTGAACCTTTATCTTTAGCTAATTGACCATAGTTAGACGTGAATGTTTGAGCCATTTTTTTACCTTTGACGTCATTAAATGATTTAATGTTCTTTTCATTTTCACGTACTACTAAAACTGCGCTTGAATAAGTGTAAGGTGTAGAGAATTTATATTTTTTCTCTCTATCTTTGTTTACACCAACTTGGTTAGCAATAACGTCAAAACGTTTCGCATCTAAACCAGCAAACATTGAATCCCATGATGTTTCATTAAATTTAAGTTTATAACCTTTTTCTTTTGCAACTGCTTTGATTACATCAATATCGTAACCAGTTAATTTGTCTTGTTTATTGTGGAACGTGAATGGTGCATATGTACCTTCAGTACCCACTTTCAGTGTTTTACTATCGCTGTTACTACTACTTGATTTAGAATCACTATTTTTATCAGATGATCCTCCATTACCACAAGCAGCTAACACAAAGATAAGTGCTAAAGCAACAAATAAAAGTCTTTTCATCTACCTTGTCCTCCATATTCCTATTAGATTAGTCAGAATAAATTAATTCTAATCTCATGGGTGGGAATAGTCAACATTATTTTACATTTGCCTAAGTGTTCAGAATGTTTGGATATTAATAAAATAAAAAAGAGACCTAGACATAGAACGTTTTTGTTAAAGGAGCCCTCTATGGTATCCCTTCTATGAAAAAATGCTTAAATATTTTCAACGTTCGTCTTGATCTCTTATTTTAACTATATAAAGTTCATTTAATTATTTTGTAATTTAGCTTCTGCCTTAACCTTTTTCTTACTTTTAATTAAAAATGTAAGCAATAAACTGATGACTGTAATAATAACGGCAAATAAAAATCCTGAATGATAACCATGAAGCATGGCATCAATTTGTATTTGTCCTGCCATTTCTTTTTTATCCATACTTTGATAATCACTCATCGTCGGTTGGAAATTCTTACTTGCTGTACTTAATATTGTTATTAAACCTGCTGTTCCAATTGAACCAGCAATTTGCTGAATGGTATTTGTCATGGATGAGCCATGAGCATTAAGTTCTGGTGTTAGCTGATTCATTGTATGCGTCATTATTGGCATCAAGCCCATTGCAATTCCAATCATGCGAATAGCATAAACAGTTGCCAACATTATCGTAGATGTATGTTCATCCATGACTACAAAGTAAAAAGTAGTTATAAGAACAATAGACATACCAATTATTGCTAACACTTTAGCACCAAATGTTTCGTATAACCAACCTGAAATAACAGACATGATAGCCATAACAATTGCTCCAGGTAGTAAGATGAGTCCTGAATCGATAGGCGTTCTTCCTAAAAGATTTTGTACAAACATAGGCAATACTGTTTCAGAACCTATCATCGAAATCATTGTTGCAGCCATAATCGCTAAACCAACTGCAAACTCTTTATTCTTAAACACTTTGAAACTTAGTAATGGCGTTTCAAGTCTCTCTTGACGCCAAATAAATATTCCGACTAATAGTATACCGCCTATTATCGTTATTAATACTAGTGGATCATCCCATCCATCACTTGAAATAGAACTAACACCGTATAATAATCCACCAAATCCTAATATAGATAATATTATAGAAATGAGGTCAATAGGAGTTTTAACTGTTGTTCCAACGTTTTTAATAATTTTTAAAGCTATAAGAAATGTTATTGCTGAAATCGGTGCTACGACATGGAAAAGTGATCTCCAGTCAAAATATTCAACTAAATAACCCGATAATGTAGGACCAATTGCTGGTGCAAGACCTATGACCAATCCAAACATTCCCATATATTTACCACGTTCATGTGGTTTAAAGACATCTAGAATTGTTGTCATCATCAGTGGCATCATAATACCTGAGCCTAATGCTTGAATAATACGCGCGATTAAAAGGATTGTGAAGTTTGGACTAAAACCGCCTAACATCGTCCCGATAAAGAATATCAGAATTCCAGTTAGGAACACTTGTCTTGTTGAGTATCGCTGTATAATGAATGCAGATAATGGAATGACTACACCATTAGTTAGTAAGAATGCAGTTGTTAGCCATTGTACTTGTGAATATTCAATGTTAAAATCTTTCATTATTCTCGGCAACGCTGTTGTGAGTAGCGTTTCATTTAACAACCCGAAAAAGCCACCTAACAACATCGTAAATATCATTACTAATTTTTGTTTATGTGACATATTATTCCCCTCCTATCTACCTAAGCTTTCAATAGATACATTTGACTATTATACATATATAATTTTAAATTTCATATAAATTGTTTGTATTATTTTGTAAATCGTAATAATTACTATTTACTTTTAGCTTACTTTCCTTTATCCTTTTTAAAAAGGAGGAATCAAATATGAAACAAGATTTACAAACAGCACGTCGAAATTTGAATAGTCCTAATATCAAAACTCGCAAACGTGCATTAAAAATAATTAAACAATACAAACGTAATCGTAAATCAGCTTAATGTTATCTATTTCTTCCATAAATAACTCCTACAAAGAAAAAAGGCTGTGACTAAATAAAATGTCTCAGCCTTCTTTTACCATATTGGCAGTAGTTGGTTGATTTGAAAATGCGCTTAAATCAAGTTTTTTCAAACCTACTCATCCTCGTCGGGATGGGACCACGAATTTATTTTAATTTCTGCCCCGCTCCCACTACTTTAATTTAATAATTATAAATAATAATGATCAATTACATTTAAATTGTCATCTAATTCGTAAATAAGTGGTGCACCAGTTTTAATTTCATAACCAATGATATCTTCATCAGATACATTATCTAAATATTTAATTAATGCACGGATTGAATTACCGTGTGCAGCTACTAGAACTGTTTCTCCATCTAATAGATGTTGAGAAATCTTATCTGTCCATATAGGTACCACACGTTCTAACGTTGTTTTTAAACTTTCAGAATAAGGCATCATACGATGATCTAAATGTCTATAACGACGATCTTTTAAATATGATTCACGTTGTTCTTCAGTTTGTGCTGGTGGCTTAACGTCATATGAACGTCGCCATTGATGCACTTGTTCTTCACCAAATTCTTTTCGCGCTTCATCTTTATTAAGACCTTGTAATTTACCATAATGACGCTCATTTAAACGCCAACTTTTATGCACTGGAATCCACTCTTGATCTGATTCAGCTAATAAAAATTGAGTTGTCTCTAATGCTCTCGTTAACAATGAAGTAAACGCCACATCAATTTCAATGCCATTTTCTTTTAATTTATGTCCTGAAGTAATTGCTTCATTTCGTCCTTGCTCAGATAGTTGAACATCTTCCCATCCTGTAAATAAATTTTTAGCATTCCATTCACTTTGACCGTGACGACATAATATTAATTTTGGCATATCAAAACACCTTCCTATACGTTAGTTTTAATTGAATGATTTTGTTTAAAATGACTTAAAACCAATCACTAACTCTAAATTTACTTCCCTATGCTTTGCAACAAATAACCTACTCTTTTTCTATTACATTTATTATAAAACTATTTCGTTAACTTTCATAATATCTTAAATTCACGCCATTTTTGGCATAAATGACGTTAGCTTGTCATGTTCGTTACCTTCAGTTCATTTTTGATACTATCTTTTGATATTGTAGTAACCTATGTCATTAAATGAGGTGTTATAGTGATTCTACCGTAATCAACAGCAAGACATATTGGGATGCATAATCTAAAAGGATATTAAAAGATACGTAATTATGACTTTACTTAATTTAATAGCAATTTTAGATTACTTACAAAAAACCAATTTCTAAAGAAGATTATTTATTATGAAGAAATCAATTTTTGCATTAATGACAATGGTATCTTTAGGTGCCGCAGGATTAGAATCCGGTCAAGCACATGCGAGTGAAATGACACATGGTCAACAAAATCAATCTTGTCAATATAATCAACATACACAATTACAACACAATCAACCATCTCATCAGAGTCAACATTCTAATGTAGCATCAGCTGCAACTACACAAGCTAATACAACTAATGTTACTGCTAATACATCATCAAGTAACTCCGAATCTACGGCCGATAATAGCTCATCTAGCAACATTTCAAGTGATGACAATTCATCTAAAGAAAGCTCATCAAGTGAAAGTACATCTTCAGTATACAAACAATTTATCGCAGCTGGCGGAACAGAAGAATTATGGGAGAAAATTGTCTTACCTGAATCAGGTGGAGACCCTAATGCGTCTAATGGACAATATCATGGTTTAGGACAGACAAATCAATCTTGGGGCTATGGCTCTGTCGAAACGCAAACAAAAGGCATGATTTCATATGCTAAAGAACGTTATGGTTCAATTGAAGTTGCAATTAGTTTCCGTGAATCTAACGGTTGGTGGTAAAATTTAACAGAGCTTAAGTTCTGAGGCAGAACGCTTAGAATTTATGTTTAAATAACTCGAAAAGCGTCCGGGACATAAATTTTCTGGATAAGTATAACAGACAATTTCTATTGAAATAATATAGGAATTGTCTTTTTTTATTTTAATGTAGAATTCCATATGAATTCAAAGTATTTTGGTGCGACTCTTGGCGTTTTAATTATTGAACACAAGTGCTGTTGCACTTGTATAAGGCGTTCTAAGATAGAATACAAAACATAGTTGCGAAGACTCCTAGGGTAGGGTAGAGCAGTGCCAGTCGAAGACTACAGGCTGAGACGGCATCCCAGGAACGCGAAGCAACTTATGTGAGTAATCATCTATCTAAGAACGCCTTTAGAGGACTACAGGCACGAGCCTTTCCTGCAAGAAAGTGTCGCAACTATAATGAGTAAAAATTCATCTAAGAATTTCTTTACAACCCAGTCCCCTAGGCAATTGAGCCAATAATACGAAGTATTATAAATAAAGAAGCTAGTAAATGAAGTTTTTAAGAGTCATTTACTGGCTTCTTTATTCGTAATCACTATTTTCAGAAAAAAATCATTAAAATTAACAATGCTTTTGTTCAGAATCTATTCATCTTACTTTTACAAAGTATCCGGTTCTGGATGTACATATACTGATGATATACCTTTACTATGCAAGTGATTCTCCACTCGATCACAAATATCATGTGCTTGTTGAAGAGACAAATGTGCATCAACAACAATCGTTACATCTAAAAATATACTACTTCCATGGTAGCGTCCTTTAAGATTGTTCACATCTTTGACATCATCCACTTCCAATACAATATTACGATATTCTTCAAGATCCTGTTCATTGAATCCATCGCTAAGTGCAAAAATTGACTCTCTAAAAATACCAAATCCGGTATAAATAATTAAAAATCCTAGAATCGTTGCTAAAATAACATCGACAATAGGTAAACCAAATTGAGTAAATACTAGACCAATTGCCGTACCCATACTAACTAATCCATCTGATAAGTTATCTTTTGCAGCGGACTTTAACGAACTACTCATCGTTTTCTGAGCTAATCTATGATTTATTGCAAACACACCTATCATAATTAACCCACTTATTAAACTTACAAATATTGTGACTACATTTGGTGTATTGTGCTCATTTGTAAATATTCTAGGTGCATTTTCAATCACAACTTGAATACCCACGAACATGATAATAAATGATACCAACAACGTTGAAATATTTTCAGATTTCAAATGACCATAAGGATGATTTTTATCTGCTGGTTTTATTGAAATTTTCAACCCAACAATAACAGCTATAGATACAATAATATCTGTCATATTATTCAAAGCATCTGCTCTAACAGCTGCTGAATCAAAAACAAATCCAGTAATATATTTAGAAACAGATAAAATAATGTATACTACTAAACTTAAATAAGCGCCTCTTTGTGCCAATTTAAGATTTTCACTTTGAGACATTTTGTTAACCACCTTAAATGCTTTAATATCAATAGTATGTACTATCAAAATATGAATGACAACGTTTTTTGATTTCTATAAAATCCGTATAATTAATCTAATTAAATTTTTAGCAAAACCTAAATTTCACTTTAGCTAAAGCTATAAAATTGTCACTCTTTAAAGTCATTTGAAGTTTCGTATTATAAAAATAAATCACCTAAAGTTGCACGTCATTTAATCCTTTAAAATCCACTTTGAAACAATAAATGTAATTGGAATAGTAATAATTAAACCTGCAAATGGTGCGATTTCAGATGGAAATTGAAACCACTTAACAAAGACATATAATAATAATGTTTGCATACCCATATTTATAACTTGAGTTAATGGAAAGCTTAAAAATTTCTTAAGCGTTGGTCTTACTTTATAAACGAAATAACAATTTAAATAATAAGAAATAACAAAACTTACTAAGAAACCAGCAATATGACTAATCATATAATTCACGTGAAATAATTTTAATAATAATAAATACACAATATAATAATTAAGGGAATTAATCCCCCCCACAATTATAAATTTAATAATCTCAAAGTGGGTTTGATTCAATTTCATCGTCTTTCTCCTTTGTCGTCATTTTTTCTTTTTTAATTTTCAAACGGCAGTAGTTTAAACGAATATTTTTCTGAAATATGATGAAACTCTTTGAAGTTAGTTAAATCTGCTTCATCTGCTGGTGTAATTTCAAATAGGTAAGTTTCATAAGGTAAATGTGATAATGTTATGTGACGCTTATTGCTATCAATTTGCGATTTTACATCTTCTAGTCGTTGTTCACTACGAATATGTACATCAGTGAAAATAATTATATTTATAATTGCAAAGATAAGTATACAACTTTTTAAAAGATTATAATGGTTCAACGTCAAAATGCCTAATTCTGAAATTAAACTAATGAGTACAATTATACAAAGTAAATATGCTAAATAAAATTGTCGAACTGAAACTTCAGTAATTAAAATAACTGGTAACACACTAATTGTAATAGAAACAAGTGACATAAAAACCAACAATCGATTATATGGTAATTGAATGACTAACTTACATGAAATTGCAATGCTAACCATCATTATAAGACACAATAGAGTATTAATGATTTCAAACGTAAATGTCTCTGACAATTGTTTCAAATTAAAAGGTTCATATATAAAGATTTTATATATAGGCAATATACAAATACCTATTTGTAAAATGATTCGCTTTATTGTAGGTAAAGTTAAGAACGCGCTACTTTTTAATAGCAATATCATTAGAATAATCACTATTAAGGATAAAATAATAATATTATTAAAAAAGAGATATCTTGGAATATCTTTTAGAAGTGATATTTCGAACTTATGGTTTAACCCAAGCATGTCTAAGTGTCCTCTTAATGCCTCAACACTTGAGAAGATATAAATATATTTATCATTTAATAGCATCACCATCGCCCCACATAATGAAAGCAACCAACCAAGTACCAGACTATAGTAAAACTTATGATTGCGTATGGCATAATAAATCATTCCTACAAGTAATATACTGGCATTATAAAAAGCTAAAGGCTCAGCAAACCACTGTCCCAATGTACATATTAGCCAAAATATAAAAACTTCAATACGACTAAATTCATCTTTATTAAGTAATACTTTTATTATAAAACTTAAGATATATAAAGAAAAACATGTGCCAAAAACATATGTATAAAAAAATTCAAAATTACCATAGCTTTGTGCAAACAAGGAATTGGGTATAATAAATAATAAAACAGTGCTTAATATTAAATAATTTGTGTCACCAAACTGATTCAATAATCTTAATAAAAGTACCACGATAAAGATTGATATAAACGCAAATGATAATGTACGAAGTAATATAGAATGGACACTTGCAAATTCTAATAAATTGCTAATGTATCTTCCATTAAAATTATTAAAAACATTTCTGACCACTTGCATACCGTGGCCACTACCCCAAAACCAATCTGTACTATGTAAAGGGATAATGTAGCCTAAATAGCCATAATATAGGATCAATCCAATCATCCAGATGTAAAATTCATGATGTTTAAGTCTATGCATGTCGAACTCCTTTATGTCATAAAGTTAATTAAATTAGCACTCGTTTTGGCTCAACTAATTATATTATATTCTTTTTTTATTAATTATACATTCAAATATTATTTTATACTAATTTTAAATATATAAACTATTGGAGGTCTACTAAGATGAATCTTAGAAAAATAGTCATTGCCACTGATTCATTTAAGGAGAGCATGTCAGCTAAAGAAGCTGGTTTAGCAATACAAGATGGTTTCAAGAAAATATTTCATGAAGATATTCACTATGACATTATCCCAATGGCAGATGGTGGTGAAGGTACAACAGATGCTCTAAAGGAAGCGCTTAATGCTAAGACGTACACCATTCCAGTTCATGACCCATTGCATAGAAACATTGAAGCTTCATATGCACTTTCCCAGGATAATCAAGTAGCTATCATTGAAATGGCTGCATCATCAGGACTAGATTTATTGACAGATGAAGAACGTAATCCACTTATTACATCTACTTACGGTGTTGGAGAAATAATATTAGATGCGCTTGATCATCATGTTACTAAGATCATTTTAGGCATTGGAGGAAGTGCTACCAATGATGGCGGTAGTGGCATGTTATGTGCATTAGGCGCTCAATTTCTTGATTCTAAAAATCAACCTTTAAAACTCGGTGGCGGCTACTTATCTGAGCTAGCAAAAATTGACTTTTCAAACTTAGATCAAAGACTTAAGCACGTCACATTTGAAGTTGCTTGTGATGTGACAAACCCGTTATTAGGTGCTAATGGCGCAACTGAAATCTATGGTCCTCAAAAAGGTGCTGACGCTAAGATGATACCAAAGTTGGATTCCGCACTTACAACCTATCATGATATGATAGAACGAGAACTAAATGTAAGTGTCAAAGATATCCCAGGTGCCGGTGCTGCTGGTGGATTAGGTGCAGGTATCCTCGCATTCTTCAATGCGTCACTTTCTAACGGTATTGATATTATATTAAAAGAAATTGACTTTTCGAGAAGAGTGCAGGATGCAGATCTTGTCATAACTGGTGAAGGAAAGATGGATGCTCAAACAGTCTTTGGTAAAACACCTATCGGAGTAGCTAAAGCAGCAAAAGAACATCACGTTCCTGTTATAGCTATTTATGGTAGTCTTGCCGAAGGATACCAAGATGTTTATAAGCATGGCATTGACAGTGCATTTAGTTTAATTGAGCAACCAGAATCATTGCCTTCATTATTAAATAACGCTAAACGAAACATGACACATACTGCTGAAAATATTGCAAGACTATTCAAACTAACTATTTAAAATATGAGGTGACTATCTTGAAACGAACAGACAAATATAAAGATTCTTACAAATATGATGAACAATATCGCAAACGTAACCGACAAAGCGCGGATGGACGTGCGCGTCATGAACGACGCGAAAGTCATGAAGCATACAATCGTAGCAATTCACGTTATCGAGATGATGATCCGAGATATCGTAATGATGACCATCGATATCAAGATGATTATGATTATCGTGAGGATTATCGCCGACGTAATGATGAATACGATGAAGATGGTAATAGATACTATAACGATCGTGACTTTAGACGCGAACAACAGTTAGAAGAAGAGAACGAAAAAAATAAGAAATCTAAAAAATGGCTAATTGCTATTATTGCAATATTGTTGATTATCGTAGCGGTATTTGCCACAAGAGCAATACTTAATAACAATAGTAGTGATAACCAACAAACGAATAATGCTTCTAATGACAACAATGTATCTAAAGATTATAAAAATGAAGTACAAAATCAAACTGATAATATCAAACAACAAGTAGAAGATGCTAAAAATGACATTAAAGATAAAGTAGATACTGACTCAAGAATTAAACAAATTCAAGAGGATGTTAATAACTTAAAAAATAGTGAACAAACTGGTGAAGATTCTAAATTAACTAAATTTTATCAAGAGCAAGTCAATAAATTAAAAGAAGCTAATAATGCTCAACAAAATAACGAAAGCCAAAGTAAAGTTAATGACTTACTCAACGATGTAAATACAAAATTTGATGAAATTAAAGAGAAATTAAATAGTATTCTTGGAAATTCAAGTGATACAAATTCACAATAATTGGCTTGATTGAGAAAGCTTATATTCAAAACTTTTTGAAAGTTAATCAACCTATATTAGGCGACACAATGAATTCTGTGTCGCTTTTTTATTTTGTAAATTACAAATATACAAAAAACCTTTATAATGTAGTTTGCAAACTTTTTAAGGAGAAACATTATGCAACCTTCAACTCATACAAAATTACCCCTATTGCTTCTAATAGTATTAGGTGTAATGACTGCATTTGGACCTATGATTATTGATATGTATTTACCCGCATTACCTGAAGTACAACATCAATTTAGGTCATCGACATCTGAAATACAACTTACATTATCATTTGCAATGATAGGTTTAGCACTTGGCCAATTCCTATTTGGCCCATTATCTGATGCATATGGTCGTAAAAGAATAGGTCTTATCATATTATGTATATTTTTCTTAGCCACACTTAGTGGCGTATTCGCTACTAACCTAATTTTATTTTTATGTATTCGTTTTACCCAAGGGTTTACAGCCGGTGGTATTATCGTTATAGCCAAAGCTTTCGCTGGAGATAGATACGAGGGCGATTTATTAGCAAAATTTCTAGCATCATTAATGGTCGTGAATGGTATTGTTACTATCATCATGCCATTACTCGGTGGACTATCATTAGCACTTGGATCATGGAGAATTGTATTCATTATCCTAACATTTATAAGTCTATTAGTACTATTAGGCGTCGCTACAATGATGCCAAAGACACATAAATCGGAACACAAATCACTTAACTTTAAAGACATTTTATTAGATTTCGGTAGTCTAATGAAAAAACCACGATTCATTATTCCAATGTTTCTACAGGGGTTAACGTATGTAATGTTATTTAGTTTTTCATCCGCTTCTCCATTTATTACGCAAAAAATTTATAATATGACACCTCAACAATTCAGTATCATGGTCGCTGTTAATGGTGTCGGTTTAATTATCGTGAGTCAGATCGTCGCACTTCTTGTAGCTTATATTAATCGTTTCAAACTTATGATTTATTTAACCTTAATACAAGTTGTAGGTGTCATTTTAATTGTGATTACACTTGCAGTTCATGGTCCCTTATGGATTTTACTTATCGCATTTTTCTTAAATGTATGTCCTGTTACGTCTATTGGGCCACTTGGTTTTTCAATGGCAATGGAAGAACGTACTGGTGGTAGTGGTAATGCGTCTAGTTTATTAGGACTATTCCAATTTATACTTGGTGGTATTATCTCTCCTATTGTAGGACTCAAAGGACAATATGACACAACCCCATACATTTTCGTTATTATGATAACAGCAGTCATTTTAATAACACTACAAGTGATTTATTTTAGAAATCATCGTAACCCAGCATAATAAATCTTTTATTCAATATAACTAGAAGATTAAGACAAAGGATTAAAATGCTACATAAAATCATGCAGTAGTCGACTAAACTGAGAAGATGCTCATATCGAGCTTTTCTCAGTTTTTTGCATTTCATTTTAAAATGAGGCCATTAATTTAAAATCAAAGTTACTCGTTCACAATATTTTAATAACTTTCCAACAAATAGGTGACAGCTATATTTTTTCTAATTGATAATTATTATTAACGATTATAATGAAAGTAAATAAAGGAGGAGTTTTAATGATTACAAATGAATCTATCGTTGCAGAAATTGTTACTGATATCCCACTAAGTGCTGATATTTTCAGAAAATATGGCATCGACTTTTGTTGCGGTGGCAATATATCTATAAATGAGGCAGTTAAAAATAAAAAAGTTGATGCAGAAACTTTAATAGATGAAATTAATGAACTTCCAAACCATGATCAAGGAAACATTAATGTGAAATATCTTGATGCACCGTCATTAATTCAATATATACAATCTCGCTATCACGAAACAATACGTGAAGAATTTAAGAATCTATCCCCTTATGTTACAAAAATTGCTAAAGTTCATGGACCGAACCATCCATTTCTAATTCAGTTACAAGATTTATATCGTCAATATCGAGATGGTATGCTTGAGCATATGGCTCAAGAAGATGAACATGATTTCCCAGCGTTAATTAAACTTTCTCATGGTGAACAAGTAGATCATTCATCTGATATCATTCAAAGCTTAGTTGACGACCACACTCAAACAGGACAATTACTTGAAGACATGCGTGAATTAACTAACCAATATCAACCTCCTAGTGAAGCTTGCCAAACTTGGAGGTTAGTATATCATCGTCTAGAGAATTTAGAACGTGAAACTCATGAACATGTACATTTAGAAAATCACGTACTCTTTAACAAATTCAGTTAGAACAGGAAGTGTTGACTACGGTAACTAAAATAGCCGGCCATACATTTTTAGCACAATTAGGAAAGAAACGTTTACGACCAGGGGGTGTGTTAGCAACAAATTGGCTTATAAATAAAAGACACTTCACCAGTGGCAAACGTGTTTTAGAAGTAGCTTGTAATATGTGTACAACTTCTATTGAATTAGCTCAAAAATATAATTGCCACATTGAGGGCGTAGACTTAAATAAAACCGCTTTAGAAAAAGGTAAACAAAATGTTTCGAAACACAATTTAGATAAGCTTATTCATTTAACGCAAGCCAATGCTATGAAATTACCTTTTGAAGATAAGAGTTTTGATATTATTTTAAATGAAGCGATGCTAACAATGTTGCCTTATCAGATTAAGGAAAAAGTGCTAAATGAATATTATCGAGTATTAAAGCCGAATGGCATTATACTTACACATGACATTGCAATTATTAATAGACAAGAGGCAACAACGGTCATTGATGAATTAAGTAACGCCATCAATATGAAAGTTACACCTTTATCGCCTGAAGATTGGTATCAACTCTATCAAGAAGCTGGTTTTTCAAATATTGAGTCTAAAGTAGGTCCACTATCTTTAATGACTCCAATAGGCATGATTCGAGATGAAGGCCTCCTTGGTACGTTAAAAATTATTAAAAACGCTCTAAAATTAACTAATCGCAAAATGTTTATCAAAATGTTTAAAACAATGCGTAAACATAAAAAGAATATGAATTATATCGTTCATGCAATTAGAAAATAAATTGTGAAAGTATAACAAGAACTGAGAAACGCTTAAAAGAGTGCCTCCTCAGTTCTTTTAATTACAGTATTTTATAGTTTTGTAATACCTATTTTATCTAAATCTTTTGTCTGATCCTCTATAGGAATCCAAATTTCCGTAATATAATCACTACTTTGGGTATTTCCTGGTAAATAATGTTCAAACATAGGTGCTCTAATCGTCTTAAATTTAGCTTGAGGTAATAACTCTTGATAGATTTTAGGCATTATCGATTTAATCGCTTCGGGAACTTTTCCTTTCGCATCTATAACAACATACTTATGAGCTGACAATTCGAGTGTATTAAAGTGAGAATCATTATTATTCGAATTATCACAAGGTACACCAATGAAATAGTCGAAATGATTATCTTCTTTCTGTAAAATGACGCCTAACAATCCTGATAATGTTTGATTACTAAGTTCAATTAAATCATCTACAACCCCATCATTATTTACTTTTTGCCAAAATGACGGTATATCTTTTTGCATCTCATCGCCACTCTCATACTTTCTTAAGACACCGATGAGTTGAACATGATTTAACTGTTCCAATTTATATTGTATTGCCATTCAAATGTCCCCTTTTTCATTTATTCTATATCAATAAAGTCAAAATCCATATTAATATACGAGATGACCACTAAGGTATATAATAAATTTACTTAAATTAAGTGATGTAAATCATAAAAGTGTCTTTGAGGAGAATAAGGATGAAAAGAACGATATTATCAATCAAACCAATTAGCCAATTATTTCCAATTCCAATGGTCATGGGCTGCGAAGGTGTTTCAGCAGCAATGTTACTTCAATATAACAGTCATAATATTAAAGCAACTGAAATTATGAAACATTGGCCCAAACATCCTAATAATCCCTATAAAGGCTATGTGGGTCATCACTTACTTGTCAAATTGGGTCATCATCAAACCATCTTTCCAGATGCTTATGTTCCATATTTACAAACAATTGATTCACGTATTGTTGATGGCACAGGTACTGACCTAACATCGTTAGAGACCGTAATCGATTCAGGTCAACCGGTCATCATGTACCACACGAGTTTAGGACGTAAACCATTTCGAAAACACTTTACATTTGATGATCATGAGAAAGCACTCGTTTCTAACATTCATGTTACGCTATTAATTGGATATGATGATAAATATTACTACTATATAGATCCCTTATGGAGTCATTTATTTAAAATTGTTATCTTTCCTGCTATAGTTCCTAATCGCTTTCAAATTATTAAAATTGCAAAGTCGAAATTAGAACGTAGCTTTAACGCTCCTGGTCGTACATGTATTTATCTTAAAGTAAACACCAATGATTAATAGTTACTGTTAAGTGAGGTCGAGATAATTTAAGACACTTCCCGATCTCACATATATTTTATTCATCACTAATATCAAATGTTACTAAAGCGTTATTGATTTCTTGATTAATATCACTCGTTCTCCATTGTCGTTGATACCCTAAGCAGGGACAAATATATGTGATGCCATTTTCACTAATCATCTTGCGAAAATGCACATGCCCCATAATGCTATAACGAATGGAATAGGTTGAATAAAATTCATCAAAGTCCTTAGTACCAATATAAGCATTAAAGAAATCAAAAATGCGATGCGGCATAGGTACTATAAATTGAGGATGCGTAACAATGTGTGTCATTAAAATAACATGTTTATCTTTCACTTGTTCTAAGTCTTCTTGTATTTGTTTAGCCGCCTCTTTAGATAACACTCTATCATCAATATCCCAATCAATTTTCACTTTATCTTGCCATGTGGCACCATAATATTTCCCTCTTTTAATTCGATCCAAATCAAATTTGCTATCCGCATAGCTATAATCATACCAAGCTGTATGTCCAACAATTGCCCAATTATTATTAATAATATAAGGTTTTCCGATTAAACAATCTGGCTTGCTAGCATAAAATTCATAAATTTGCTTTGAACTGAGTGATGCTTCTGAAGTCCAATAGTCATGATTACCAGGCACGAATAAGATTGGTATACGACATTTTTCTTTTAAGTCTTGAATAAATTGATAACCTTGCTGAAAATGATTAGACATATCTCCTGCAATTAATAATAAATCAACACTTCTTTGTTCCACAATATGGGCGAGTGCATCAAGATATGCTTGTGGCTCTAGTTTAGGATGTCGATCGATATGTAAATCTGAAATTGTACCTATCTTCATTAATGTCTTCCCTCTTACTTGTTTTGAATTGAAATCATTATGTCATATTTATTATTAATAATAAATAAATCTGTTTATTAAATTTTCAGAAATTTGTTTATATTTTATACAATAAAGAGTATAATAAAATTACCTTTTAGCAAAGTTACATAATTTGTGAACAATTAGTATCAAAATCGCTTTTTATCTAAAATTTAACAGCTATTGAACAAACGCTATACTTTGTTAAAAGAAAAAATTTTTTGCATAAAAAGAAAGCGTTTACAACTAAAAATTAAAAATCGCATCATTGCTTTCTAAGGAGGAAGTATATGGCTAGACAGTTGGAAAGAGAACTAAACAACAGGCATATTCAATTAATTGCGATTGGGGGCGCAATTGGTACAGGATTATTCCTAGGTTCAGGACAAACAATTGCTTTAACAGGACCTTCCCTTTTACTAACATACATGATTATTGGTATGGTCATGTTTGCATTCATGCGAGCACTTGGAGAATTGTTATTAAGTAATACACGCTTTAATTCATTTGTAGATATTGCGAACGAATACATAGGTCCCTTTGCCGGATTTGTCATTGGTTGGACATATTGGCTCGCTTGGATTGCTTCAAGTATGTCAGATTTAACAGCAATGGGACAATATTTTAGTTTTTGGTTCCCACAAGTTCCACATTGGATTACCGTCTTGTTCATAGTATTAATGTTAATCTCTTTTAACATGTTAGGTGCAAGATTATTCGGTGAATTGGAATTTTGGTTCTCAATTATCAAGATTGTTACTATTATTGCGATGATCATCGTTGGACTTGTCATGATATTCTTCTCATTTAAAACATCTTATGGTCATGCATCGTTTAGTAACTTAACTAATCACGGCGGTATCTTCCCTAATGGACCATTTGGATTCTTAATGGCATTCCAAATTGCCGTTTATTCATTTATTGGTATTGAACTTATCGGGGTAACTGCTGGTGAGACGAAAGACCCTAGAAATGTAATTCCTAAAGCGATTAATAACGTGCCTATACGTATCTTATTATTTTACGTCGGTGGTTTATTAGTCATCATGTCGGTTATTCCTTGGAATAAAATAGACTCAAATAGTAGTCCATTCGTAACGATGTTTAGTTTAATCGGCTTACCATTCGCTGCCGGACTAGTAAACTTTGTAGTATTAACTGCCGCAGCATCAGCAACAAACAGTGGTATTTATTCTAATAGTCGTATTTTATTCGGACTTGCTAAACAAGGTTTAGGACCTAAAGTTTTAAGCAAAACAAATGGTAGCAGTGTTCCCTACTTATCTATGTTAGTATCATCTGGTACCTTATTAGCAGCAGCATTGCTTAATTTTATTTTCCCAGATGCCATTAAATTATTTATTTATGTTACAACACTGTCAACTGTTCTATTTTTAGTAGTATGGGCAATGATTATCATTTCTTATATTGTTTTCGTTAAAAAGAATCCAGAAGAACACCATAAGAATAAATTTAAACTCTTTGGCGGACTTAAGACAGCATATGTCGTACTCGCATTTTTCGCGTTTGTGTTTGTACTACTATTCTTTAGCGAAGATACAAGAGCGGCCATTTTCATTTCACCAATTTGGTTTATCTTCTTGTTCATCTTTTATAGAAAATACAAGTCTAATGCAGAAGACTTAGCAGAACGAACTCGTAGTCAAGGTCGTAATTCAATTAATTATTAATCATCACATTAATTAATTGATAAACGAAATTTTTCAATTTATATAAGCAAATTAAACTGAGAAGATGCTTAAATCAAGCTTTTCTCAGTTTTTATATTTTTATGATTTTAACTCTGTTCTCACTATAATACAACTTTATTCAACTACTCCCACTTTTAAACATTTCAAACAACTCTATATTGATAACCACTTTAATTCATATATCCGTTTATAGACACTTAAATATGGTAAATAGGTTGCCATTTTTGGTAGCTTATCATGTCACATGGTAAACTATTAGTATTCATTTTATAAAGGAGTTATTCATGGAGCTATTAGAAGCATTTTTATTATTTATATTCGCAGTTATTATTAGTTCTATTATTTATAATAGGTTCCCTAAAATTCCTACTGCTTTTATTCAAATCGCATTGGGTGTCTGCTTATTTGTGCTACCTATTCCAATGCACTTTGAATTTGAATCGGAAGTCTTTATGATGGCTGTTATCGCCCCTCTGCTATTTGTGGAAGGTACTCATATTTCCAGAACAAAGTTACTTGAGTATCATAAACCCATTGTTCTTATGGCAATGGCCCTTGTATTTACTACCGTTATTGGTGTAGGTTTCTTTATTCACTGGATTTGGGCTGATTTACCAATGCCAGCCGCATTTGCAATTGCTGCAATTCTGTGCCCTACTGATGCAGTCGCAGTTTCCGCAATTACTAAAGGTAAGATATTACCTAAAGGGTCAATGTCAATTCTTGAAGGTGAATCGTTACTTAATGACGCTGCAGGTATCATTTCATTTAAAATTGCAGTTACTGCACTTGTAACTGGTAGTTTTTCAGCGTTTGATGCAATAGGCCAATTTATTATTTCAACTATTTTAGGTGTGTTAATTGGTATCATTGTTGGCGCACTAGTCGTAACTTTAAGAGTTTATTTAACTGCCAATAAAGGGATGAATGATAGTAATACGTTAACATTCATTCAATTACTTACTCCTTTCGCCGTTTATTTTATTGGCGAGGAGCTTCACGCATCAGGAATTATAGCTGTAGTTGTCGTTGGTTTAATCCATGGTTTAGAACGCGACCGTTTAATTCGTGCCCAAACGGAATTACAAATGAACTATAACCAAATATGGAATACGCTAAGTTATGCATTAAATGGCTTTGTATTTGTAGTGTTGGGATATATTGTTCCCGAAGTAGTTATGGAAATTATTCATGACGAACCACAAAACATTGTATTTTTAATTACAACCGCCCTATTAATTGCGCTAGCGATTTATGTATTTAGATTTGTTTGGGTGTACTTATTATTTAAAGATTTTTACTATCCAAACAACGTTCAATCTTATTTAGATGATGAAGAAGATGCTGGACCACCGAAGCGTAATCACTATGCCTTTATTATGACGATGTGTGGGATACACGGTACCATTTCTTTATCAATGGCATTAACACTTCCATATATGATGGATGGTAACCAAGAGTTTATATATCGTAATGATCTATTATTCATCGCTTCATTTATGGTATTAACTAGCTTAATTCTCGCCCAAGTTGTTCTACCGTTTATCACACCATCTGAAAAGGTCTCAGAATTTAAAGGTATGTCCTATCAATCAGCTAAAATATTTATGGTTCAACAAGTACTTGATACTTTTAAAAAGAAAAACTCTGAAGAAAAAAGTATGGATTATCGACCAATATTAAATCAATATTTTAATGAGTTATCATTCTTAATCAATATGGAACCGGACAATAAAAATACGAAGGAATTACGTCGCCTTCAAGAAATAGCTGAAGAAGAAGAAACAAGAACACTAGAACGATTAATCGAAAAAGAAAGAATTACTAAGAAGGATTTAACAGACTATCGCAATATTATGGAATTCAGTCAATCTTATCGTGAAATGTCTATTCTAAGAAAAATAAGTCGTTTCTTTAAATTGATTGGCTTACGATTTAAAGCTCGTAAAGAATCACGAAAAGAGGCACATCGCATTCATAAAGAAAACCGTGCATTATTAAAAGAAGAACATCATGCTACATCTGAACAAAATAAAATGGATATTAAAGCTAAGCGTGAAGAATATAAAGCTGAACGTCAAAAAGTAAAAGACGATAAAAAGGCACAAAGAGAAGAATTTACAAATAGCTTTAACAAAGTGCAACAATTAATGCGTGTTGTTAATCACAATATTATTATGAAAATGCGTCAAGAACAAAATAGTTCAAATGTCTTAGAAGTGAGTTTAATTATTAACCAATATCACAATCTATCTCGTACGATTCGTCACAATAAGAATAAAAAGCAACAAAGAAATCAAAACAAAGAAGTATATGAACTTACTACACAGCAACAACAAGATGTAAAATTGGAAGCATTATACATCCAACGCACCATTTTAGATGAATTAATTTCACGAAATAAAGTAACTAATGAAGTTGCAACCCAATTACGAGAAAACATCAATTACAATGAAATCGTTCTAGCACATGAAGTAAGCAACGCTCACTAAAATCAATTAAAGCCCATAGATAATGTAACCTTGCATTATCTATGGGCTTTTCTATAAGTTTATTTGTGTAATTTAAATGGTACAGTTGCCAAAATAACATTCTTTTGATAGAACAAGTGCATTTTTAATCTAATACTCGTTTGATTGTGTAAGAAGTTATGCCAAGATTTTTTTGTAATAAACTGAGGCACAACAACTGTAATGACATAATTTTTATCATTCGCTTTTTTATTGATCTTATCAATAAATCTTGAAATTGGTCTAATGACACTACGATATTCAGAATGTAAGATGACTAAACGCACATCTGGATAATGACGTTGCCATTTTTCAGCAAAGCATTTATCCGCTTCATCACCAAAGGAAACATGTACTGCTATAACATCATCAGCAATCATTTGAGCATAATACACTGACTTATCAATGGCTGATGTAATCGTACTTACAGGAACAATCGCTAAATTTTTATCAACGATTGGCATATCTTGCACCATCGCTGTCGATTTCAACTGTTTAGCAATATCTTTATAATGACCTTTGATACGTAGGAATACAGTCACAATTAAAGGTAAAAATATCAATATTGGCCATACATGGCTACATTTAGTGATCAAGAAGATCATAAATACGATAAATGTAATTGTTCCACCTATCGCGTTGGCAATCAATTTACGAGACCACCCCTTTTCTCTGCCTCTAATCCATTTTAGCACCATGCCATATTGAGCTAATGTGAACGGAATAAATACACCTACAGCATAGAGTGGAATTAAGTTCTCAGTTTTACCATCAAAAATGATAATAAGTAAGATAGCCCCAACACCTAAAGTAATGATAGAGTTCGAATAACCTAAGCGATCTCCTCGAACACTAAACATACGAGGCATATATTTATCTTTTGCCATGCTAGCAGCAAGCATTGGGAATGCGGTAAAACCGGTATTCGCTGCTAAAACTAAAATCATTACTGTTGTTGCTTGAACAAAATAATAACCAGCATTGTGTCCTAGAATGTTCATTGCTAATTGAGACAATACGGTCGTTTCAGTCTCAGGCATTACGCCGTACCAATAGGCCAAACCTACAATGCCTACTAATAGAAATGCAAGGATGCCACCCATTGTAACTAATGTTTTAACAGCATTTTTCGGACCAGGATCTTTGAAATTAGTCACCGCATTAGATATAGCTTCGACACCTGTTAAAGATGAAGCACCAGATGAGAATGCTTTTAATAGTAGGAATAGCGTAACACCAGGCACAGCTGTTCCCACTGTTGCGTGCATATGTGGTTCAGCTTGGCCAGTTGCAACTTTCCATACTCCTACAACAATCATAATAATTAACCCGATAATGAATAAATAGACTGGATAAGACAATACTGTAGCAGATTCTGTCAATCCACGTAAATTCATTATTAAAATAAATAGTACTAGTAAACATGCAATCAATACTTTGTGATGATACAGTGACGGAAATGCAGCTACAAACGCATCTGCACCAGAAGCAATACTTACCGCTACAGTTAAAATATAATCAACAAGTAATGAACCACCAGCTACTAGTCCCCATTTTTCTCCTAAGTTAGTCTTAGAAACCATATAAGCACCGCCGCCCTTAGGATAGGCATAAATGACTTGGCGGTATGATAAGATTAAAGCTGCTAATAGTACTAATACTGCACATGCAATTGGTAACGTGTACCATGACGCCATAGCGCCAACGACTGCAAGTGTAATCAAAATTTGCTCCGGACCATAGGCTACTGATGACAATGCATCCGAGGAAAGTATTGCTAAAGCCTTGAAATTACTGATTTTTTCATTTTTCAAATCGCGATTTCTTTTAGGTTTACCAATTAAAAGTCTTTTAAATTGAGTGAACATAATACTCTTTACCTCTTTATATTCAAATTCAATGGATAAAATATACTCCCATTTTGATAAAAAGTATAGATGGCCCCACTATTTTAATGTGATTTATTACCATTAAAGTTACATTTTACAGTTATATTTATTTGTAAAATTTCTATTATTAATAATTTAAATCAATAGATAGCAACACAAAAGAAACACAAGAGCAATTTATCAAAAAACTTGCTATACTATTTTCGTTAACGTATAAATTGTTCACTACTTAAATCTTATGATTAGAGGATTAAAAATGAAAAAGACATTTCTTTTCAGTGGAGTCGTATTAGTTATTATCTTATTTATTTGTTCAATCATGATTAAATGGCAACCCAACTATTCAATGATTAGCCCTACTTCTCAAAATTATTTGGACAGCATTGTCGAAAACGAAATGAATGATGGTCACATTCCAGGCGTCTCTGTATTAATTATTAAAGATAATAAAATGTTACTCAATAAAGGTTATGGGTATGCAAACATTAAAAATAAACAAAAAGTAACCTCTAATACACGCTTTGAAATTGCTTCTAATTCCAAAGCAATGACGGGATATGCCATTATGCAACTCGTCAATGAAAGGAAAATCAAATTAAATGACCCTATAAGTAAATACATACCTAACTTTCATATGAAATATAAAGGAAAAAAAGTAGAAATCACTATTAATCAATTAATATCTCAAACTAGTGGTATTCCAGGAGATATCACTGACAATGATAAAATTACAAAAAAGACGGATAGTCTAGATGGAATTGTTAACAGTATTAATGGTCGTTCACTGAACCATCGACCAGGAGAACAGTTCGAATATGCTAATATGAATTACGATATTTTAGGTTTAATTGTTCAGAATATATCTCATTCTCCCTATTCATCTTATATGAGTGAACATATTTTCAAACCTTTAAATATGAAACATATTTCTACTAAAGAGAGTAATAAAAAGGGCGGAGATGATGCTCAGGGGTATGATATTCAACATAATAAAGCATACTCAGATAATCCAAAGTTTAATATCGGTGATAACCCGTCAGCCTATTTAATGGCTAGCACACATGACTTAGAACCTTGGATAAAATTTCAACTTCATCCCCCAAGACATTTAAAATCTTTAGTTGAAGCTACACACAAACCAAAGGTTAAAACAAATGACGATGATGATTCTCAATATGCAACAGGCTGGTTTGTCACTAAGGATAATCAAGAAACACTTATCTATCATCCAGGTACGCTTGAGAACTATTCTTCTTATATTATTTTGAATCCTAAGAAAGACTATGGCATTGTTGTTCTCGCAAATGCTTATTCTAGTCATACTCCAACGCTTGCCAAACATTTAAATACGCAATTAAGTCAAGGACAGCATATTGATACGGTACAATACTACATCAATCAATACAAAACTATGATTATTGTAGTTACAATCGTGATTTGGATCATGGTTGCTATAACTTTGATTTACTTATATCGTCATATCACCAGTCATCAACTGATCCTATTAAGCGTTCAACATAGAAACACGAAATATCGAATACTCATACTTTCAATCGGCTTTATTTTAATTTTAGGTCTTCTACATGTATTGCCTTCATTGTTACTAAATGGCTCTGATTGGCAATTTATTATGTCTTGGCTACCGGCACCAGCTAAAGTCACTATACTAGGTTTCATCACTTTATTAACGAGTCTTTTTGGTTTGACTCTTTTAAAAATAATTACAGTTACAAATAAATCAAAGTCATAAAATTGAGATTAACCGCTACGCTTATCATGCGAATATGTTAAGCTAAACATATTAAAGACTAAGATTATTAAAGACCTCAAGCATATAGGAGATTATAAATGAGAAAAAAATGGTCCTTATTCATAATGAGTGTTGTCATATTATTGGGTGGATGTGACTATTCTCATAAAGAAGATCAACATGGGTTCTTTTATACTATATTTGTTAAGCCAATGGATATGTTACTTCA
The DNA here is from genome assembly GCF_003217445.1 of Staphylococcus sp. AtHG25. Classification (NCBI taxonomy): domain Bacteria; kingdom Bacillati; phylum Bacillota; class Bacilli; order Caryophanales; family Staphylococcaceae; genus Staphylococcus; species Staphylococcus sp. AtHG25. The sequence goes on from NZ_QJSN01000003.1 coordinate 230,846, forward strand.
CTTCTTAGGTCGAACATTCCATGAGAATTATGGATTAGCCATTATTGTCATTGTACTTATCATACGTCTTGTACTAATGCCACTAATGTTTATCCAAGTGAAAAACATTCACATTATGAGAGGTAAAACTCAGGTAGTTAAACCAGAAATTGAGAAACTGCAAGATAAACTAAAGAATGCTGATACACAAGAAGAACGTACTGCAGCTAATAAATTATTAATGAAAAAGTACAACAACTATGGTATTAATCCATTCAAAAGCCTAGTTGGAACTTTGCCAATATTAATCCAAATCCCTATTTTATTAGGTTTATACGCTTGTATTAAATATCCAACGAGTGGTGGTATTATCGAGCACCCTCACTTTTTATGGTTCAATTTAATGCATACGGATTTAATCATGACATTTATAGCAGCTTTACTTTACCTCATTCAACCTTTGGTCAATGCAATGCATTATCCAAAAGAAGAACGCCGCACATACTATGTCATGATGGTGTTATCTCCATTATTTATTATTTATGCATCACTGCAATCTGCTTCAGCCTTAAGTTTATACTGGGCGATAAGTGCAACGTTTTTAATTATTCAAATGCATTTTGCACATAGCCATTATGCAAAAGTAGGCAAAGCTGCTGGAGATCAGTTACGTAAACAAATTGAAGAACAGCGTAGAAGTAAGTCTACAAATCACAATGACTAACTCAAAAAAGAGCAAAACATACTAAAAAGAGACTGGGATATTAAGTTCTTGTATAAGAATAAAAAATACTAAGTATTTTGGCGAGACTCTTGAGAAAATAGGACAAGCTGAAGACTACAGGGTGAGGCTAACTCCTAAGAAAGCGAGCCAATAATTCGAAGTATTGTAAATAAAGAAACTAGCAAATGAAGTTTTTAAGACTCATTTACTAGCTATTTCTATAGGAATAATATCCCAGCCTCTTTATTTCATTTCTACAATCTTATTTTAAAGGATGCATACCATCTTTCCATGTATTGTAGATTAGTGTACCACCTTGTTCTTTAAGCTTGTCATTGGTGATGCCACGTTCAAATGGTTGTACAGGTTGGATAGTGACTTCAGGATCCGCACTAATTTCTTTTGAATACCATGCTACAAAGTCTGATCCTTTTACTGGCTCATCATCTGCAACATTATAAATACCAGTATCAAAGTTCATCGCTTGAATAGATACTTCAACAGCATCATCTAAATGAATGAATGATGTGACACCATCTGATAATGTTACTTCTCCATCTTTAAATTGATTATAAATCATACCGTCTTTACCATACCAAGTACCTGGTCCATATAACCAACTGAAACGTAACACAACATATTGGTCCATACGAGCGGTTTCTTTTTCAAGTCCAATCACGCCATCTACCGTAATTTTTCTGTCACCATCTGAATGATTATCTAATGGTGCTTCTTCAGTAGCAAGTCCTTCTCCTGGTTCATACATGAAACCAATACTTTGAGCTACTACTTTTTTAACATCATATTTAAGTGCCGCATCAGTTAGGTTTTTACCGCCCTCTATACGCACTTTTGAGTTTGCTACCATATCAACATTTTTTAAATCTGTAATTTGATTAATGATAATTTCAGGACGAAAGTCATCAATTGCTACATCAATAGTATCCGCTTTTAAGATATCGCCAATATACGCTTTAGCGTTTAGTCCTTCTAATTTCTCTTTACCTCTCTCAGATGTAGTAAATCCGGCAACCTCGTGTCCTTCTTCAATCAAACGTTGTGTTAATCTTGTTCCGATTAATCCTGTTGCGCCTGTATTAATATTTTAGTCTTTATTGTACTCACCTTTTTATTTCTCTTTTTCTGAAAATGAATATCTCAATCTAACCTACTTACTTGAATCTCTAATCATATCAATAGTATTCATCCAAACAATATGACCGAACAACTCTGAAAATCGTTCTTCATAAGGTAAGTCTTTAACCTGAGGTGTCAAATTCAACTTTGGCAATAAATATTCACGAAATGCAATATGTATAGCAACGCCAAATAATGATCCTTTCAATGCTGTGATTCTTGGGAATTTTTCAGCTAATAAGCCATATGCTAAAGCATTTGCTACAGAGAAGCCATAATGAATACCCATAACCGTTATTGGAATATCATTACCATTATAGTGATAGGTTGCTTTTTTGATCGAATCTGGTAAACCCACCTGATTCAATAATGTCATTGGAGGGGTTTCTTTCTCACGGTCAGGTGTTCTAGGCGGAACGATAGCTTCCCAACCAATCTTAACTGCACCACTTAGCAATCCACCTACAATACTCGTAATGATGACACGTTTCGTTGAACGATTCATTCTAATAACAGCTCCTTCAAATTCACTTAACTTTCTTCTACCCTTTTATGAAAAATTTAAAATCATTCATATTAAATTAAGGATTTAGCGTATCAATTTTAATCACAAAGATATAATTATTCGACTCAAAATGGAGCGAGACCGAATTCAATTTGAATTCAACATCTCACTCCAAGCCTTATATATTAAATTGGTTTCATATTTCAATCTTAAGTCACAACTAACATACTTTGTATTAGCATATTAGATGAAAACATGTCCTTCACACCTTCTAAGTGGACATTATTTTGCATGTCGTTGTTGTTCTTTCGCATGTACCAGATTCGCTACAAATTGGTTAACTGGAGCATCTATATGATGTTCTTTACCTAATTGAGCAACTGCTCCATTAATATAATCAATTTCTGTAAGTCGATTATTGTTAATCAAATCTTGATACATTGATGGATAATGTGGGCCTACCTTTTCATTTAAATCGATGAGATAATTGTAAACTTCATCTCCATTTAAATGTACGCCATCTACCGTTGCTACTTGTACAATTTCTTGTGTAATCTTGTAAATAAGCTGTTTCGCATAATCACTCTCATTCAAATTTGATAAACGACATTCTAAAATCGTACAAAGTGCATTAGCAGTACCATTCACACAAATTTTCTTCCAAATTGATTGTTGCAACTGCTCACTTTTATATGGATTAAGACCAGATTGATCTAACAGTTCATACACGACATCAACATTAGCTTGACCTTCAGATACAAGTGCACCAATTTCAACCGGACCTGAACCCATTAAATGCGTATGTCCAGGAGATTCTAATCCTGCAGTCCATGTAGTAACACCGCGCACAATTCGTGATTCATCAACATAATGTTGAATTAAACGCTCGTGTTTCAAACCATTCATAGTACAAACCATAATTGTATTGTCATGAATGTGTGCTTTAATATGTTCCAGCATATCTTGTAACTGCATCGCTTTAGTAAATAAAAAGATAACATCAAATTGAGCATCTTGAGGAATATCGTTATGTTGATACATCGTCATGGTAAGATGATGATTTTCACCATTGATGTCTATATGTAAACCTTCTTGTTTAACAGCTTTCGCTTGTGGCTTCCATCCATCAATTAACGTTACATCATAACCTTGACGGTATAACATCGCACCAAATCCGCTTCCTAACGCGCCAGAACCTGCAATTGCTATTTTCATAAGTCACGACCCCTTTTTTCTAATGATGTTTTTAAAATACTACTTTAAATTTATAGAGTCAATATTATAAACGGAATATTCACAATTTTAAGATAATTTGATATAAATTATTCTTTAATTTATTAAAAAAGATATCGAACTCTTATTGAATTCGATATCTCTATCTTTTAAAAACTAATATTTATATTAATTTGTTCTTAATTTCTTAGGAACTAAAATCAAGATAACTATAAATGCGGTTAAAGCAATTCCGGCATTGAATAATACACCAGCAGCGCCACCTAGTTGTAAATTCATTAATGATGCGCCAAAACCATAAATGGTACTAGACATCGCAACACCAAAGGCATTACCTAAAGATGATGCCATTTTATACAATCCAGATGCTACCCCTACTTTGTCGTCAGGCGCTTCCGCAACCGCTGTATCAGTAGAAGGTGTGGCATATGTACCTAAACCGATACCAAATAATAAGTAACCTATAATACTTGAAATAATATAAGCAACATTTGGTAAAAATGTTAAAGATAATAGTAATAATCCTAAGAATGCAAATCCACTACCTATTAGTAATGGCTTTTTAGCACCAAGTTTTTGTAATAATTTTTCACCAACACGAATCATGACTAGCACAGCTACAAGGTACGTAATTGAAATTAAACCTGCTTGTAGTGAACTAAATCCTAATTGACTTTGATAATACGTATTAACAACAATAAGTGTACCACCGGCAACACCATTTAACATAAAGTTTGATAATGTCGCACCGCTGTAACCCTTATTTTTGAAAATATGAAAATCAACTAACGGGTTCTCTGCTTTTAATTCTCTAATAATAAACAGGATACCCGCAACTAAGAATACAGCACCAAGTGATAAAATCATTGGTGAGAATAGTCCACGATCTGCAGCTTGCGTAACCATCACGTTAACACTCAATAGTGTAATAACTAATAGTATTAAACCAGTAACGTCAAATTTAGTTTTAGTTTCATTCGCATTCGGTTCAACTTTAGTCTCGGGTGTATGTTTAATTAAGAAAAAGGATAAAATTGAAAGTGCAATTGAAACAATAAAAATCCACTGCCATCCGATCGTTGAGGCCATGAAACCACCAAATAATGAACAAATACCACTACCGCCCCAAGAACCTATAGACCAGTAACTGACAGCGCGTTGTCTTTCTTTTCCTATGTAATATTCATTTATTATTGCAAGTGTAGACGGCATAATTAATGCACCTGATAAACCTTGTAACGCACGACCTACTAATAACAACCATGCGACAGGTGCGATGATTAAACATAATGATCCAATAATATTTAATGCTAAGCCGATATATGTCATTTTTACTCGGCCTAATTTGTCTGCAATATCTCCTGCCCCTACAATAAATAGTCCAGAGAACAATGCAGTTAAACTAATGGCAATATTAATCGTACCCATGTCTGTGTTAAATGAAGACTGTAACGTTGGAACAACGTTCACTAATGATTGTGCAAATAACCAGAACGTAAGTACCCCGATTATAATACCAATTAGTAATTTATTATCTCCCCTAAATTGTTTTGATGACTCCATCTCGAAAAATTCCTCCTAAATTACCCTAAAACTAATCTACTCAAATTGATATACGTCATAATGAAGCAACCATAATAAGTGTCATACCTTTTATGTCTATGACTTTAATCAATTAGTCCCTTATTTCTATAATTTATTAACATGTGCATCATGACTTACATTATTTGACGTTAGCTTATGTTTGATACGACACTCACTTAGAAATTTGTTTACATTGAAAACCTTATCATAATTAAGAAGAAATGACTTAATAATATACTCTAACTTTTTCAATAAATATTTTTAACAACATACTCAAAAGTGCAATAAATCAATAATTAGATACCTACAAATTATAAGTTTTAATTTTAAACTATTAAGTTAAAATTATCCATATTATAATTAAAGAAAGGATAATTATTTTAACTGAAACTACATTGAATAGGTGCTTACTATGTTTAATTTATTTATATTATTGCTTGAACGTGTAGGGTTAATCATTATTATCGCCTATATGTTACTGAATATTAATCACTTTAAAACGATGATGGGTGAACGCGAAAAATTGCGTTCTCAATGGCAATTAACAATTTTGTTCGCTCTATTTGCTATAACTTCAAATTTCACTGGAATTGAAATTGAAAATGGACATATTGTAACTAGTAACATTTATTACCACCTTAATGACGATGCATCTATGGCAAATACACGTGTATTAACAATAGGGATGTCTGGTTTAATTGGCGGACCTTTCGTCGCAATTATAGTAGGCATTGTATCAGGGTTGTCACGCCTTTATATTGGCGGTGCAAATGCATACACCTATCTCATTTCATCTATTTTCATCGCACTCATATCAGGGTTTTATGGTTATCGTACAATGCGTCACTATACTTACCCAACCGTTTTAATGGGTGCCATTATTGGTGCACTTAATGAAGCAATTCAAATGGCATGCATTCTCTTCTTTGCCAACGATACAGCGTCTGCATGGTCGCTTGTTCAATTCATCGCTTTACCTATGATTTTAATCAATAGTATTGGGACAGCTATCTTCTTATCTATAATACTTTCAACATTAAAACAAGAAGAGCAAACCCGTGCTATTCAAACGCATGATGTTTTCGAAATAGCGAATAAAACGTTGCCGTATCTTAGGTCTGGTTTAACTGAACAGTCTGCACGTTCCGTTGCTGAAATCATTCTGAAATTGATGAACGTATCGGCAGTTGCTATCACAAACAGAACAGATATTTTAACGCATGTAGGTGCTGCAAGTGACCATCATGTTGCAAAAAAAGCGATCATTACTGATTTATCAAAAGATGTTATAAAAACTGGTCAATTAAAAGAGGCACACTCTAAAGAAGAAATCGGATGCAACAATCCAAATTGTACTTTAACATCTGCAATCGTCATTCCTTTAATGATTAATCAAGAAGTAGCCGGCACATTAAAATTTTATTTTACAAATGAATATGATAATACGACATCAACGAAACAACTCGCACGTGGCTTAGCAGATATCTTCTCAAGTCAATTAGAATTGGGTCAGGCCGAAATGCAAAGTAAACTTTTAAAAGATGCTGAAATCAAATCATTACAAGCACAAGTTAATCCGCACTTCTTCTTTAATGCGATTAATACCATTTCAGCCCTCGTACGTATTGATAGTGAAAAGGCAAGAAAGTTATTATTGCAGTTAAGCCAATTCTTTAGATCAAATCTGCAAGGTACTCGAAATAACACCATTACTTTGGAGAAAGAGTTGCAACAAGTTGAGGCCTACTTAGCATTAGAACAAGCACGCTTCCCTGATCGATTCACAATTGAATATCATATTGATTCATCTTGTAAACATGTGCTCATCCCACCTTTCGTCATTCAAATCCTAGTTGAGAATGCTATTAAACACGCCTTTAAACATCGCCGTAAAGATAATATTATTGATGTGACTGCACATCATGACAACGAAGAATTAGCACTAACCGTTCGTGATAATGGAAGTGGAATTGATGATGATAAGTTACCATTGATTGGACAAATGAGTGTTGATTCAGAGACAGGAACTGGTAGTGCCTTAGAAAATTTAAACAGACGGTTAATAGGACTTTACGGCACTAAGGCCGCTTTACATTTTGAATCAACAGAAATAGGAACGACGGTAAGTTGTCATATACCATCATATACAATAAAGGAGGATATTTAGGTGAAGACGTTAATCGTTGATGATGAACCATTAGCTCGAAATGAGCTTCATTACTTATTAAATGAGATCTCAGGATTTAACGTAATTGATGAGGCTGAAAACATTGAAGAAACGTTAGAAAGACTTTTATCAGAAACATATGATTTAGTCTTTTTAGATATCAATCTTATGGATGAGAGTGGTATAGATTTAGCACAAAAGATAAAGAAAATGAAACAGCCACCACATATTATTTTTGCCACTGCACACGATACATTTGCAGTTAAAGCCTTTGAACTTGATGCAATTGATTATATACTCAAGCCTTTTGAACTTGAGCGTATAGAGCAAGCAGTAAATAAAGTTAAGCATCAACTATCTAATAGTAATGAGATAGATCATGCAACAAGTGAATCATCTACTCAATCAATGCAACGAGATGAACGTCATGATAACGGAGACCAAACCGTACTGCCAATTGAAATGAATGAACGTATCTATGTAATCCAAAAAGACGACATCACGGCAGTTTCAGTCAACAATGGGATAACAACGATAAATACTATCAATCGCACATACCAAACAAATGAACCACTTAACTATTATGAAAAGAAATTATCGAATAACATATTTATTAAAATCCATCGTGCGACTATTATTAATAAAACGCATATCGATAGCGTTGAACATTGGTTCAATTATACTTATCAAGTAACCATGACTTCTGGAGACAAATTTCAAGTCAGTCGTTCATTTATGAAAGCATTTAAACATGAAATTGGCCTTGCATAAACGAACGAATAATTAACTTATATATAATTTCATTAATGAGTATTTAGCCACTTGCTAATAACATTTTTCGTTATGCAAGTTTAGGTTAAATACTTTTTATTTATAGAAAAACGCCGTACCATTTGCTATTATTTTGTCTATTTGATTTTCAACTTGAATATATTGTAACTCACGTCCTAATTTTTGTAAGTCACAGACAAAACTCACAATAGTAAGCGTTTCCATAATATTCTATTTGTAAGGGAAAGAGAAAGGGAGCGTTAAAATATGGCAAATAAACAATCACAAAGTAATGCTCATAAAGGAAATCATAAGTTAGCAAAAACGTATAATTTCTTTCAGCAAGCATTAACTATTGCTATCGTACTATTTATATCTAAAATTATTGAAAGTTTCATACCATTTCCTATGCCAGCGTCAGTTATAGGACTCGTATTACTATTCATCCTATTATGCACTGGTGTTGTCAAATTGGGTCAAGTTGAAGGTGTCGGCACAGCATTAACGAATAATATTAGTTTCTTATTCGTACCGGCCGGAATTTCGGTTATCAATTCTTTACCAATATTAAGCCAACACCCAATTTTAATATTGTTATTAATTATTATTTCAACGTTATTACTACTTATCTGTGTAGGATTTGTCTCACAATTGTTCGTAACAAAAACATTATTCCCATCTAAAGAACAAAATGAACAAACTAAACTTGGGGAGGGTAACTAATGGTAGATCATTTAGGAATTACAACACCGTATTTTGGTATATTAGTCTCATTAATACCATTTGTCATTGCACAATATTTCTATAAAAAAACGAACGGTTTCTTCTTACTAGCACCACTTTTTGTAGCAATGGTTGCGGGGATCGTATTTTTAAAAGTAACAGGTATTAGTTATGAAAATTACAAAATAGGTGGAGACATTATTAACTTCTTCTTAGAGCCAGCAACAATTAGTTTCGCCATCCCTTTATATAAAAAACGTGATGTACTCAAAAAATATTGGCTACAGATTTTTGGTGGTATCGCAATTGGAACGTTAATCGCACTTATCTTAATTTACTTAGTAGCTATTGTATTCCAATTAGGCAATCAAATTGGTGCTTCAATGCTACCACAAGCTGCTACAACTGCGATCGCCCTTCCAGTATCACAAGGTATTGGCGGCGTTAAAGAGTTAACGTCATTAGCCGTTATTCTAAATGCCGTTGTTATTTCTGCATTAGGCACTAAAATTGTTAAGTGGTTTAAAATTTCAAATCCAATTGCTCGTGGTTTAGCACTTGGTACGAGTGGACATACACTTGGCGTAGCTTCAGCCAAAGAACTTGGTGAAACTGAAGAGTCAATGGGTAGTATCGCCGTTGTTATCGTTGGCGTAATTATCGTTGCCATTGTTCCACCATTAGCTTCAATTTTATTCTAAACATTTTAAAAAGAACCTGAACACAATGTTGTGTTCAGGTTTTTTCGGTTTGCAATCATTAATTGATGCTTTGAACTTTATTGTCTCGTTTCTTACTATTACTTGTTGGATCAAGTTTCTTTTCTAAGAAGCGTAATCCTAAATCTATAATAATCGCAATTAACGCAATTGGAATGGCACCAGCAAGTATATAAACCGTACCATCAGTAGAGTTTGTACCACGTATAATAATATCCCCTAGTGTTGAAGCTCCAATAAATGAGCCAATTGCCACGATACCAATCGCTACAACTAGAGCAATACGGATACCACCAATAATCACTGATAATGACAATGGCAATTCAATCATACGCATGACTTGATTCTTAGTCATTCCCATCCCCTTGCCTGCATCTTTAATATTGTAGTCTACTTCGGTAATGCCAGTGTACGTATTCTTAATAATTGGAAGTAACGCATATAAGAATACTGCAAACACTACAGTATTAGGACCTAACCCAAGTGCTAGCATAAGTATTGCTAACATTGCGATTGCTGGAACTGTCTGGATAATATTCGCGATAGTAATAATAGGCCATGATAACTTCGTATATCTTGAAATTAATATCCCTATCGGAATGCCAATAATACAAGCGAATAACACACCATAAATAGACATTAATAAATGTTTGAAAAAGAGTTCCATAAGATAGCCAAAGTTCAAGGTATAGTATTCATAAAGTGAGCTTAACAAGTTACCTTTCATTATTTTTGACCACCTTTCTTACTGTCATCTTCAAAATAATTATGTTTCTTCAAATATTCTTCTGCAATAACGGCAGGTTCTTTACCTTTTCCATCCGCTTCATAGTTTAATTTCTGCATTTCTTTAGTACTATTTTGTCCCTGTAATTTTTTCAGTGCTTTATCAATTTCAGGGTGATCTTTGATTAATTTTTCAGTGGCTAATGGACTTCCATCATATGGTGGGAAGAATTTACGATCATCTTTTAAGATTTTCAAATCGTAAGCAGCGATACGTCCATCTGTTGAATAACCAACAGCAACATCTAATTTTTTATTTTTCAAAGCATCGTACACCAAACCAATTTGCATTGGGCGTGCACTCGCAAATTTAAACCCATAGTCTTTTTGGAAAGCTGGATATCCATCACCAGCACGGTTCATCCATTGTGTATCCATACCTAAACGTAATTCATCTTTATATCTTTTTAAGTCTGAAACTTTTTCTAAATGATATTTCTCAGCTACTTCTTTAGTAACCATGAATGCATACGTATTTTCAAACCCAAATGAGTCATAATATTTCTGATTATATTTTTCTTTAAATAGTCTTTGTGACTCTGACATTGCTTTTTTAGTATCTTTTGTTGGTGGGGCATCAAGTACACTCGTCAATTCTGTTCCAGTATATCTTACTGCTGACATATTCACATCTCCACGTTGTAATGCATTATGTTGAATAATACTGGAACCTAAATTACCAACAATAGTAGGTTTAATTTTGCCATTTGTATAATGTTCTATCATTAATTTTTCAATATTTGCCATAATTTTTGTTTCACTAGTTTCTGTGGCAGTAATTTTCACACTATCTTTACCGTCACCATCGCCTAAACCTGGTAAACTACATCCAGATAATACGATGAGAGACATAGTAAGAAGTATGAAAGTAAGTTTTAACTTTTTCATAATTTTAAAATCCTCCCTTTGTATTTATCTAGATACTTTAAGCCCTTTAGGCACGGCCCACTTTTCAATAAAAGAAAGTATGAAATCGACAAGTAAAGCTAGACACGTTACAAGAATTGCAGCACTAATAATCATTGGTGGCTGATATAAATTTAATCCGTTAAAGACTAAATCACCGAGTCCACCAGCGCCAACGTAACTAGCTAATGTAGCCCAGCTGATTACGTATACACTTGATAAACGTATACCACTAAGTATAAGTGGTAAGGCTAATGGCAATTCGACATCTTTCATTAACTGCATCTTTGTCATACCCATACTTGTTCCAGCTTGGATGATATTCTTATCAATATTTTGTACTCCTAGAACTGTGTTGTTTAAAATTGGTAACAATACATAAATGAATAATGCGACAATCGCTGGCGTCTTACCTACACCAAAGATTGGAATCATAATGGCTAATACTGCTAACGTCGGAATCGTTTGAAGCACACCCGCTATCGTTAACACTACATTTGCAGTACGTTTCGTCTTAGATAATAAAATGCCTAACGGAACCGCAACTACAATCGCAATTAATAACGCGATAATTGATATGTAAAAGTGTTCTATCGTTTTCGATACAAGTTGGCTTCCATATTCTTGGAAAAATTGGCGCATTAACGATCAACTCCCGAATGATCAGAATTCTTCACATCATGCGTATCTAATCTATCTGTAACATCTTTTTGCTTTGTTGTAGCGTCATTTGGACGGTCTTCGGCATGTTCATTTTTTTCGATGTTACCTAACTCATTTTCGCGTTCGACATCATTCATGTGCGAATCAGACAATGTCATCTCATCATCTTCTTCACCCCAAATAGAGTCATAGACAATGTCGACAAGATTAGCACGTGTAATTAGACCTATAAGTGCGTTGTCATTATCAACGACTGGTACGTTTCTAACATTTCTCTTTAATATCGTACGTACGGAGTCTTGTAATTTAGAATCAATATGGACTTTGTAAACATCTCGTTGCATTGTATCGATTAATTCCTTACGTTGACGTAACCCTTGGTTAATATCTTCAATATCTAGGAATCCAAGTAAATGATGATGATTGTTAACAACAAATATTGTGTCGACACGTCTGTGTCGCATAACGTTGACTGCGTCATTGAGCGTGTCGTTGGCATTTACCGTAACAGGCTTAATCATCGCATCTTCAACCGTTCTCATATTCGGACGATCTTGAATCAATCTATTTTGTCCAATAAATTCTCTAACGAAATCATTGGCAGGATTTCTAAGAATATTATCCGGTGTATCGTATTGAACAACTTTCCCTTTAGACATGATACAAATTCGGTCTGCGAGCTTTATCGCTTCGTCCATATCATGTGTCACGAAAATAAATGTTTTCCCTAATTTCTTTTGAAGATCTTTAACTAAATCCTGTAAAGTGTCTCTCGTAATTGGATCCAATGCACCAAAAGGTTCATCCATTAAGATGATATCTTGCTCTGCAGCTAATGCACGCACGACACCAATACGTTGTTGTTGACCACCTGATAATTCTGATGGATAACGATCTAAATAGTCTTCAGGTAAGTCTACTAACTTGATTAATTCTTTTGCTTTAGCATCCTTCTTCTCTTTAGACCATTTAAGCAACTTTGGTACCAAGACAATATTTTCTCTAATGGTCATATGAGGCATCAATCCAATTTGTTGAATAACATAGCCAATACTTCTACGTAATTCAACTGGATTCATATTTCGAACATTCTTCCCATTCATTTCAATTGTGCCGTCAGTGGCTTCAATCATTCGGTTAATCATTCGTAAAGCTGTCGTTTTACCGCTACCGCTTGTCCCAATAAAGGCAATAAATTCACCAGATTCAATATCTAATGAAATGTTATCTACTGCTTTTTTATTGCCAGAGTAAATTTTTGTTAAGTTTTTAATACTTAGCGTCATTAGATTGCTCCTTCCTATTGTTGCCAGATAAAAAAGCTCATAAAACAAAAAGGCCAGTAGTCCCATTGTTAAACAAATACGTAATAAGTTAAACAAGAGCCTCATGGCCTTTGCTTCATAAAATTTTGATTAATTCAATTTCTATATAATTCAAGCTTTTTTCATCTTTTATATCTATATACCCTATATAATTTTTTGAAACATTTCTTATATGAAAAGATTAAAAAAATTCACAATTACAATTTTTTTAAGTTGTTTCAAGCATGATCAAGTTAAAAACTGTCGAAAATAAAGTTGCTGACAATAAAATTCGTGAAATTGTCAAACTTTTCTAAATAAATATTATAAAGCTGTATTCAAAATTGCATTACGAAATTAATAGTATTAGTCTATAGGTGTAATAAGTATTTATCGAAGGGATGTTGTAATAATGAAAGCAGCAGTATGGTATGGTCAAAAAGATGTTCGCGTGGAAGATCGTGAACCTAAGCAATTAAAAGACAATGAAGTAAAAGTAAAAGTTTCATGGGCAGGTATTTGCGGAACTGATTTACATGAATACTTAGAAGGACCAGTCTTCATCTCTACAGATAAACCTGATCCACTACTTGGACAAAAAGCACCTGTTACTTTAGGTCATGAGTTTGCTGGTGTTGTTGAAGAAGTTGGTAAAGACGTTACTAAATATAAAAAAGGGGACCGTGTGGTTGTTAACCCAACTGTATCTAAACATGAGAAAGATGAAAGTGTTGACTTATATGATGGTTATTCATTTATCGGTTTAGGTTCTGATGGTGGCTTTGCAGAATTTACAAATGCACCAGAAGAAAATGTATATGCATTACCTGAAAGTGTATCTGATAAAGAAGGCGCTTTAGTAGAACCAACTGCAGTTGCGGTTCAAGCAGTTAAAGAAGGTAAATTATTATTTGGTGATACAGTAGCAGTATTTGGTGCTGGTCCAATTGGTTTATTAACAATTGTTGCAGCTAAAGCAGCTGGTGCAAGTAAAATCTTCGTATTTGATTTATCTGAAGAGCGTTTAGCTAAAGCTAAAGAAGTCGGCGCTACACATGTAGTTAACTCTGGTAATACAAATCCTGTAGACTTTATTAACAAACATACTGAAAATGGTGTAGATGTTACATTTGAAGTTGCTGGTGTTGGCGTAACATTATCTCAATCAGTACAAGTTACGCGTCCAAGAGGTACAGTTGTCATCGTATCAATCTTTGCTCATGCAGTAGATTTCGACCCAATGTTATTAACTAACTCAGGTGTTCAATTAACATCTACAATTGCATACTCACCTACTACATTCCAACAAACAATTGATTTAATTGCGAACGGTAGCTTAGATGTTAAGAGCGTAGTAACAGATGAAATTGAATTAGAAAACATTGTTGAATCTGGATTCGAACAATTAGTAAACGATAAATCTCAAGCTAAAATTTTAGTTAAATTAAATGGCTAATTTGAATTAACACATCGATACATTTTAACTTGATTTAAATAAAAGCTTTTAATCGACATCTCTACAGATGAAGATTAAAAGCTTTTTTCTTAACATTTATTTATCATACATGCCTTTACCATCAAGAATATGGTCAATATATTTTTCAACTCTGCTTTGTCTTGTTTGACTGCGCTTTGCTTGTGAAATGTGATATATGTACTGATGCTGTCTACCAGGCGTTAATTTGTAAAATGCCTCTTCTAACTTAGGATTATCATTGAATGCTTGCTGTAATTCTTCAGGTATTTCATAGTCCTCTGTCTTCTTCATTTCAACTTTCTTTCCGGCCTTTTCAACTTCAATGGCTTCATTAATATAATATAAAATTTCATCTCGACGCGCTTTAATTTCATCCAGTGTTTTAAAGCGTAATTGTCTTGCTGCTTGAACTCGCTCTGTTTGTTGAATTAGCGTTTTATATCTATCTTCTAAAATTGCACCTTTATGAAATAGTAACGCTACATAATGTTTAAAACCATGAATCGTTATAACATTTTTATCATTAACGATATATGTTGGATGCATCCATTTATATGCTTCTTCTAATTCTGACTCATCAAATATTAAATTTCTTAAATATTGATAAGATTCCTTCCATTGACTTTCTTTTTCTAAAAAAGCTAATACCTGTTTATCGGATTGTTTCTCTGGCACCTTGGTCACCTCATATCGTTAGTTTGATAACAATACAATCACTATATTATTTAAGTCAATAAATAACTATTAATTACACAATCATTTGTAAATTTACAAAATCATAAATTGACTAATGAAATGATAAGCGTATAATTATAACGTATCATTTTTGATGAATATTAAAACAACATAAAGGAGTATTTATGGGACAAAATCATAACGAAGGTAAAATCAGTCTGGTCCAACTTGTATTATTAGGACTAGGAAGTTTAATTGGTTCAGGTTGGTTATTTGGTGCATGGGAAGCTTCTTCTGCAGCTGGTCCTGCAGCCATTTTATCTTGGATTATCGGGTTTATAGTTATAGGAACGATTTCTTATAACTATATTGAAATAGGAACAATGTTTCCGCAATCTGGTGGTATGAGTAACTATGCTCAATACTCACACGGTTCATTGTTAGGATTTATTGCCGCATGGGCAAACTGGGTATCATTAGTTACTATCATTCCAATTGAAGCAGTATCCGCTGTACAATACATCAGTTCATGGCCCTGGGATTGGGCCAAACCAACTTCTGCATTAATGCATAATGGTTCAATCAGTACGACCGGATTATTCGCTGTCTATGTCATTATCATTATTTTTTCTTTATTAAACTATTGGTCAGTTAAATTATTAACGTCTTTCACTAGTTTAATTTCGTTCTTTAAATTAGGTGTACCGTTACTAACAATCATCATGTTAATGCTTTCAGGTTTCGACACTAGTAACTACGGTTCATCTATTGGCGAATTTATGCCGTACGGTAGTGCACCAATCTTTGCAGCAACAACAACATCAGGAATCATCTTCTCATTTAATGCATTCCAAACAATCATTAATATGGGATCTGAAATTAAAAATCCTGAAAAGAATATTGCACGTGGCATTGCAATTTCATTAACGTTGAGCGCAATTCTGTACATCATACTACAAAGTACATTTATTACATCAATGCCACAATCAATGATTCATGAGCATGGTTGGAGTGGTATCAACTTCAATTCACCATTCGCAGACATGGCAATCTTATTAGGCATCAACTGGTTAGCTATTTTGCTATACATCGAAGCAGTTGTTTCACCATTTGGTACAGGCGTTTCATTTGTTGCGATTACTGGTCGTGTATTAAATGCAATGGAACGTAATGGTCATATTCCTAAGTTCTTAGGTAAAATTAATACAACTTATAACATTCCACGTGTAGCCATCGTATTTAATGCGATCATCAGTATGGTCATGGTGACGTTATTCCGTGATTGGGGTGTATTAGCCGCTGTTATTTCAACAGCAACATTAGTCGCTTACCTAACAGGACCAACTACGGTAATGTCGTTACGTGAAATGGGACCTAAATTACACAGACCATTCCGAGGCACGATGTTAAAAGTAATGGCACCATTATCATTTGTACTTGCTTCATTAGCAATTTATTGGGCGATGTGGCCAACCACAGCTGAAGTTATATTGATTATTATTTTAGGATTACCAATTTATTTCTTCTATGAGTATAAAATGAATTGGAAAAACACTAAAAAACAAATTGGCGGAAGTATATGGATTATTGTCTACTTAATCTTATTAGCTTGTATGTCATTTATCGGTAGTAAAGAGTTTAAAGGTATTAACTTAATACACTACCCTTACGATTTCCTAGTTATAATAGTTTTAGCACTTGTCTTTTATAGAATTGGTATTACAAGTCACTTCAAGAGTGTATATTACAAACGCGCTAAGAAGATTAATATACAAATGAAAGAAGATACAATGGAAGCAGAACAACAGGAAGCTGATAGAAAAGAAGCAATCCAACAACATAATGATTAATATTGTAGGGAGTGGGACAGAAATAATATTTTCCAAAATTTATTTCGTTGTATCCCCAGCTTGCTTAGCTTGTAGAATTTCTTAATGAAATTCTCTTTGCTGGGGCCCCGAACCCCAGCTTGCTTAGCTTGTAGAATTTCTTAATGAAATTCTCTTTGTTGGGGCCCCGAACCCCAACTTGCTTATCTTGTAGAATTTCTTAATGAAATTCTCTTTGTTGGGGCCCCGCCCACCAAGCAAGGTTGACTAGAATTAAAAAAGCTTGTTAAAAGTGTATTTTTAAATCAGTCAACTACTGCCAATATATATTTGTAGTCTGAGTCATTGAATTATGTCACAGGCTCTTTTTAGAATAGAACAGCATTCAATATCTTTCAACTTATAAAATAATGCTATAGTTAAAGTAATTGATAAATGTTGGGTGATGATCTGATGGTAATAATTAATACGAAGTATGGTGCTTTTGAAGGTTTGACACATAAGAATTTAGATTTATTTCTAGGCATTCCTTATGCATATCCCCCTATTGGACATCGTCGTTTTAAACACGCTAGTCCTATCTATAGTTATAATACATTGGTTGATGCTACACAATTCAGAGCAATCCCTCCACAACCATTCAATAAATTAGAAACGTTTTTTTCAACTACGAAACAGAAATTTCAACTTAATGAAGATTGCCTACATTTAAACATTTGGCGTCAATCGACTGGCAAAGCAAAGAAACCTGTAATCATTTACTTTTATGGTGGTGGCTTTATAAATGGTCATGGTTCAGCAGAATTATATACTCCAGAACATATTGTTGAGCTACATGATGTCATTGTGATTACGTTCAACTATCGATTAGGTGCATTAGGATTTCTAGATTGGTCTTACTTTAACGCGCACTACGATAAAAATAACGGTCTATCTGATCAAATTGCGGTATTAAAGTGGGTTGCACATTTTATTGAGTATTTTGGCGGAGATCCTAACAATGTTACATTATGGGGTCAATCAGCAGGCAGTATGAGTATTCAAGCATTGATGCAGCAACCACAACTTGACCACTATTATAATCAAGTCATGTTATTAAGTGGCATATTGCAGTTAGATTCAGCAGAAACTGGCATGATGAAAGCACAATATTTTGATGATTTAATGCAACAACACTTTTCCGGAAAAAGTATAAACGATTTAGATGATCAAGCCATTCTACAATTAATGGCATATGAGGAGAAAGCACGTGGCAAATCTAAAGGCTTAGAATTAATATATCAACCGATTAAAGATAGCAAGATGTATAGGCCTCTATCTGAATTCAACAAACCGATTGTATTAAGCTATACGAAAGATGAAGGCGATTGTTATATCCGAAATGAATCACGTAAACTGAACCCTCAACGTTTCGTTGATGTCATGAAATTAAATCATATCCACGTCGATTTCAGTCGTGTTCAAACTGGAAAACAACAAGCATATTTCGTGACGGAGTTATATTTTAAACAGCCTACATTTATGTTACTTCAACAAATGAGTAATAATTCTTATCGTTGGTTGTTACGCTTTGATTGGGCTCGACCTGAACATGTTCATTTTGCAAGTGCTTATCATATTTTAGATTTAGTCTTCTGGTTCGGTAAGATGGATATACTACAAGGTCACTCTATTAAAATTTCAAACAATGAGTTCGAATTAAGCAAACGTATGATAAGTGACTTAGTTCATTACGCTAGAACAGGCACCATGCCCTACGAACCTTACTCGATAAATCGCATAGAACCACGTGTATATAAATAAGGAAAACCCGTGATAGATGCACGCATCCATCACGGGTTTAAAATGGTTATATGATATTAACTTTTAGCATAATGTACGTTCTTTAATGTAAGTACAATAATCAGTCCTAATAAACCTATAAAGGCACTTACAAACGTGACCGCTTCAACATTCATATTTGAAACAACAAGGCCTCCGATAATACCACCTAAACCAATACCTGCATTAAGACAAGACATATTCCAACTCATTACTTGACTTGTGTCACCTTCAACATGTTCGATAATACCACTTTGAATCGCAGGGTTCGTACTCCATTGCACGATATTCCAAATAAAGAGTCCAACTAATAATAGTATTGTTGTAGATAAAATTAAATTAATAGCTAACATAACTATAATAAATACTGTGAAAGCAATAATTAACCATCGCTTACTAGTCAACTTATCAGCTAGCACACCACCCATTGATGTACCAACAACACCGGCAACACCATTAACGAGTAGCGCTAATGATACATAGCCCATGGAGTGACCATTCTCTAAAATAAGTGGATTGATAAATACAAACGTCACTGAATTAGCGATTAGAATAAGCAATGTAATTGCTAAAAACTTAACGATCTCAACTGGTCGAACAATATGAGTTGTAACTTGATTATCATCGGAAACGTTATTATACATTCTATTGGCTTGATTGAGTTCCGTAGTGGTTGGAAGATATTTCAACATTAATAAGCCGGTAATAAGACTAATAACAATAATAAATACGAATGTGAAACGCCAACCAATCCAATCACCAATCATCGTACCGATTGGCACACCAAAGACATTTGCACCACTAAATCCAGTATAGACAACGCCAATCATCTTACCTCTGTTCTTAGGTATCGTTAGCATTGCTGTTAGTGCTAAGACTTTGACGATAATTAATGATGCAGCGGCTGATGATAATATACGTCCGATGACTAAAATCGTAAAGTTAGGCGCTACGACGATAATGCCATTCCCTACTATAAAGATGACTAAAGTCCATAGTAATACGGGACGTGCAGGGTATCGATTGGTTAATTTAACAAGTATAGGTCCACATATTGCAAAGGTTAATGCATAAAGCGTGACAAGTTGTCCAATAATCGCTTCTGAAACACCTAAGTCATCACTCATTAAATTCATGATACCAGCGACCATCATTTCAACCATACCTACAATAAATACGCTGATGATAAATGTGGCTATCCGCATAACAGACATCATTCATACCCCTTTCATTTAATCATTTTTACATAAAAAAACAGCTACGCACTGTTCTTCAAGTTTCGTAACTGTTCCATTATATAATATTCACTTATATTTTTCTTCCCCAATGTTTTAAAAGAGACTTTCATTATTGTTGTATTGATGTTCGATAAGTTCTTGTAGAAATGCTGAAAGAACAAGTAATGCAATTGCACCGTAAGTCACATAATTATTATGCAATACAAAATCAAAACCAAAATTCATATTAAAATAACTTTCAACTAGGCTTATTAAAAATCTAAGTATATTAAATAGTGCAAGTAGTGTAATCATAATTCCAAGCAGATGGGATATAACTTTCATATAATTTGCTCCTTCGTTCAATGATTTAGTTATATAGTAAAATTTTCAAATTAAATACTACTTAGTTTAATCTTAATTTTTCCTTAAATAATTATTATCGGAATAGTTAAATGTTAAAAAGTTATATAAGATAGATATTGAGGTGGTTTAAATGAACGGCGAAGTACTTATTATTGAAGATGATAAAGATATTAATGAGTTAATGAAATTATCTTTAAGTACAAAAGGGATACGACACATTAAATCCGTTGATAATATTAAAGATGCAAAATTTGAATTATTGAACTTCAATTTTCAAGTTATATTATTAGATTTAAATTTAAAGTCTGAAGATGGTTATCAGTTATTGAAATATATTGATTTAAATGATACAGCCGTTATCGTAGTTACTGCTAAAACAACACATTTAGATGTTTATAAAGGCTTCGAACAAGGTGCAGTTGATTATATTAAGAAACCCTTTGATCCTATGGAGTTATATTATAGAGTGTCTTTACATTTAAATGATAAAGATCAGTCGATGTATCGTTATAATGATTTAACTATTAACTTCAATAGTACGGAGGTGTGTATTAATGATAAACCAATCAACCTTACGAATCGTGAATATAATTTATTAGCGTATCTTGTTAAAAATAAGAACCAAGTACTTACGAAAGATCAGCTTTACGCTAAAGTATGGGGATACGATACAGGTGTCGATGATAACACTTTGATGGTACATATTAGAACTTTGCGTAAGAAGATTGAAGCGACTCCTAATTCACCTAAGATGATTAAAACTGTACGCAGCAAAGGGTACATGTTCAAGGAAGATGGCAATGATCAATAAATTTACATTAAAGTTTCTTAAATATATGACTATATTTGTACTTCTAAA
This sequence comes from Staphylococcus sp. AtHG25, assembly GCF_003217445.1. Lineage (NCBI taxonomy): Bacteria > Bacillati > Bacillota > Bacilli > Caryophanales > Staphylococcaceae > Staphylococcus > Staphylococcus sp. AtHG25. The sequence goes on from NZ_QJSN01000003.1 coordinate 252,291, forward strand.
TTTCACTATCACGTGTGTATTAATAATTATATTGTTTTTCAAAGTTTTACCTAATATTTATTGGGATATTAACGAAATTGAACCAACCTATTTAGAAACATACGGAGTTGCCAAAGAACCAAATGACAATCTTAAATCGTTAGCCAAGAAGAGTAACGTTGATTTATATTTCGTCCGTAAAAATGGTGACATTCTCTACCCAAAATGGAAACGTAATACAAATATAAAACCAACGCTATTAAAAAACATAAATAACGCGAATTCTGTTGTATCAAAAGAAGGCACGTATCTTGTTTATATCTATAGAAATAAAATGAAACAACCTAAAATAACAAATAGCGATGAAATCAAAACATCACAACTACTTGATAGTTTATCATCTTTAGATTTCAATCATTACAACTATTTGATTTCAAATAATGAACTTCAATTTGTGAAGAATCCAGGTCAAAGAACTATACTGTGGAATGATAACTTTGGCAAAGCCTTTAATGATAGCAAGAATACGTATATTGTACTTTTCATTTCGTTCATCGTTGCTAACATCATCTTAATTGCTTTAACGGCCATTCTAATTTCAAAACGTCTTACAAGACCGTTATCCTTTTACATTGATTGGATTGGCAATTTGTCTTTAGGTAAACTACATCAGCCTACGTCGAAACGTAAGCGATTTAAGAATCGTCGAACATATCCGGAACTGGACGCATCTTTGTCGAAATTGAATGAACAAATGTTGTCTGATAAGTTTTATCATAATCAAATGTCATATTATAAATCGAAGTGGATTAGTCAAATCTCTCATGATCTAAAATCACCACTTACAACGATTTATGGATACTCTAAACTAATACAAGCTGATGAAGCGTCACAATCTTATGTTCAACTTATTTCGGAGAAAGCAACGTTTATGAGTGATTTGATTGATAGCTTGAATCAATCGTTTGATATGGAAACCAATCAGATGAAGCATGATAAAGAGAACTTTCCTATTCAATCAACAGTTAATCGAATTGCTCAAATTATTGGTTACCAATCCCTAACATGCGACTTTCATCTTGAAGATGAATCAACGTTTTATGGGAATAAATTGTATTTCGAGAGACTTCTGATAAATTTAATCAATAATAGTATTGATCATAATGAGATCAACCCTAGCATAAAGATAACTATTTCTAAAATTGAAAATAACTTGATGATTGATTATATGGATGACGGACAAGGCCTACCTCACGCTAATATTGATGCACTATTTAGACAGTCGTATACGTCTAAAACGAATAAAGCTCAACATGGTATCGGTTTATCTATCATAAAAGACGCTGTTAATTATCATCATGGTTCAATTACACTATTACCATCTAAGCAAGGTGTACATTTCCATATCGTATTGGTGGATACAGCATAGTAAATTAAAAGTCAGCTTTCATTTGGGGCTCTACGTCAAATCGGACTGATGAGTCCAAATATTGAGATTAAGCAACCTTAGGTTGTTTAATCTCTTTTTTTGTTGTTGAGGCAAATAGTCGCGAAGTTATAATAATTCGATTACGCAAATTATCATAATTTCTATAACCAAAAGATACCCTTTTAATGAGTTT